>JAYEKB010000375.1:0-8849 GCA_034660835.1 Thermodesulfobacteriota bacterium | reverse complement strand
TCGCATCGGCTTGCCTTCGGTGAACACTTTGCAAATTTAAAGTAGGGAATAATGCGCAATTTTATCATATGATTTACAGAGGTTACCTTAAAATGAGCAAAGTGTTCATGAAATATGCGGGCTAAGACCTCAAGTAAAAACAAGTTGTTTATATTACACAGTAATATTGTTCGCTTTCAATGTTACGATAAGAAGCGCATAGCCGTGTTATGTAACTCTTAGCGTAACATTGAAAGCGGGCAAAAGGACAAGTAAGATGTATAAGTTATTTTTACTTGCGCCCAAACCCCTGAAACACGTTAATTTATTTCACAGGCAAGGATGAGATAATGGAAATTATTCTGAAAAAAACAATTGATACCCTGGGCCATGAAGGCGAGATTGTAAACGTCAAGCCCGGTTATGCACGCAACTACCTTATTCCAAAGAATATGGCAGCCACCGTGAACAAGGCCAGCCTGGCGCGGCTGCAGAAAGAACAACAGGCCATTGCCAAACGTCTTGAGGATGAAAAGAAAATTGCAGAAGCACTTTCCTCCAAAATCGAGGGCAAGGTTGTTGCCATTGCCCGCCGGGTTGGAGAGGAAGACCGGCTGTTTGGATCGGTCAACACTGCGGATATTGCTGAAAAACTTGCTGAAATGGGTGTAAGCATTGACCGCAGATCCATCCTGCTGTCTGAACCTATCAAATCCATTTGTGTATGCCAGGTACCTGTCAAGGTCGGCTACCAGATGACTACGGAGATTACAGTCCAGGTTGTGCCGGATATTGCTGCTGAAGAGGAATAACTTTTCAATCGGGTTTTCCCTGGTATTTTTTTCTGCGGATCTGCTGCTGTCATGTGACGGAACAGATCCGCAGTTGTTTTATCAACTCCAACATGCAGTGGCAGCAGGTACGGAGTTCCTTAAAGCACCCTTATAATAGTAGCTTTCCTAACCAGACCACTTAACTATCCAATATTATGCACAATCAACCTGCTCCCTCTCCTTTGACGACGAGTGCCAGAATGGTGCCGCCGCAGAACGTGGAAGCGGAGCAGGCTGTTCTCGGCACTATCCTGATCCAGGATAGATCCCTGCTGAAAGTCGTTGAGATCCTCTCTGCAAACGACTTCTACCGTGATGCTCACAAGGTTATCTATGAGGCCATGGTCTCCCTGTTTGAAAAAAGAGAACCCCATGATCTGATTACAGTGACCAGTCTGCTCATCGACCAGAACCGGCTTGACCAGATCGGCGGTGCAGCCTACCTGGCATCACTCACCGACGTGATTCCGTTTACCGGCACCCTGGTCCATCATGCTCACATTATCCGTGAAAAGGCAATCCTGCGCAGGTTAATCCAGACCAGCACCGAGGTTGCAGCCCGCTGTTATAATGCCCAGGATGACATTGAAACCATGGTCGACGAGGCGGAAAAAACAATTTTCGAAATCGCCCAGGCCAGGAAGACACAGGGTTTTGAATCCATGGCCAAGATTGTACCAAAGGCCTTTGACCGTATTACCAGGCTTGCTGATCGCAAAGAACATATCACTGGTGTTGGCACAGGATATGAAGAACTCGATCGTATGACGGCAGGCCTGCAGCCTTCGGATCTCATCATCCTTGCCGGCCGCCCCTCCATGGGAAAGACGGCACTGGCCATGAACATGGTTCAGCATGCAGCCCTGATTGATAAAATCCCGGTGGCTGTTTTCAGCCTTGAGATGTCCATGGAACAACTTGCGCTTCGTATGCTCTGCTCTGTCGGCCGCATCGACTCTCAACATATTCGTACCGGCCGCCTGCATGATAATGACTGGCCCAAGCTGACCAGGGCCACGGGTATGCTCACCGATGCTCCTATTTATATAGATGATTCGGCTGGTATAACGGTACTGGAAATGCGTGCCAAGGCCAGGCGCCTCAAATCCGAACATGATCTCGGTTTGGTGGTTGTCGATTATTTGCAGCTCATGCAGGGAAAATCCGGAATTGAAAACCGGGCCCAGGAAATCAGTGACATTTCCCGATCGCTGAAGGCCATGGCCAAGGAACTCGATGTACCTGTCATTGCACTGTCCCAGCTCAACCGCCTTCTGGAGAGCCGTACCGACAAGCGGCCCCAGCTTTCCGACCTGCGTGAGTCGGGAGCTATTGAGCAGGATGCTGATGTTATCGTGTTTATTTACCGGGATGAAGTCTACAACAAGGCTGAGGATAATCCCAGCCGTGGTATTGCTGAGGTTATTGTCGGCAAACAGCGTAATGGTCCCATCGGCACTGTTAAACTGACCTTCCTTGCTGAATTTACGACCTTTGAAAGCTATACCAACCTGCAGCCACCTGTTGCGGGATAAGCAATCAGAGGCACCTCATCTTTGCACGGTCGCTCCTGCACGCATAGAGGAGCTATAGCGAACAGGAGCGCCTGCACAGATAAGCGAAGACTTCGAACCTGAGGCACCTCTGACTGCTTACGGTTTTAATGATGTAAAAACATATAGTTGTAAACCGTGTGATCGAATACGTTGCGAATCGAGGGGGAGTAGCAATTCGCTTTAGATGCTATTATAAACAACGCCATGGATAATAAAAAACAAGCCGGATACGACTTTAAGGCCATTGAAAAAAAATGGCAGCAATACTGGGACAGCGATAAGGCGTACAAGGTCAGTGAGGACCCTCAGCAAAAAAAATATTACGTGCTTGAGATGTTTCCCTACCCTTCCGGCCGCATTCACATGGGCCATGTTCGCAACTACTCCATTGGTGACGTCATTGCCCGTTATAAACGGATGCAGGGATTCAACGTTCTTCATCCCATGGGCTGGGATGCCTTTGGACTGCCTGCTGAAAATGCGGCCTTAAAACGAGGCATCCATCCGGCTCGCTGGACCTATGACAACATTGCCTACATGCGCCGGCAGCTCAAAGCCATGGGATTGAGTTATGACTGGGACCGTGAGATTGCCACCTGCAGACCTGAATATTACCGCTGGGAACAGTTTATTTTTCTGCAACTGCTGAAAAAGGATCTCGTCTACCGCAAAGAGACCACTGTTAACTGGTGTGATGACTGTGCCACTGTGCTGGCCAGGGAACAGGTGATAGACGGCTGCTGTTGGCGCTGTGATCAACAGGTCCAAGCCAAAACCATGGCCGGCTGGTTTTTCAAAATAACCGAATACGCAGATGAACTGCTGGATGACCTGGACAAACTCACAGGCTGGCCGGAAAAAGTAGTGACCATGCAGCGCAACTGGATCGGCAAGAGTCATGGCCTTGCCTGCGACTTCCAGGTGGAAGGAAATGATGAAAAAATTACCATATTCACCACCAGGCCGGATACTGTCTTTGGTGTTACCTTCATGTCACTTGCTGTGGAGCACCCGCTCATTGACACCCTGATTGTCGGTACAGAACATGAAGACAAGATCCGCAGTTTTATCAAGGATACTGTGTTGGAAAAACAGCGCGCGTCTCTTGATGAAGAACCGGAGAAACATGGGGTCTTTACCGGAAAATACTGCATCAATCCCTTTAACGGGGAACGGATACCTGTCTATGTAGCCAACTTCGTACTCATGGAATATGGTACAGGGGCTGTTATGGCCGTGCCTGCACATGATCAGCGCGATTTTGAATTTGCCCGCAAGTATGAGCTGCCCATTCGTCCGGTGGTACAGCCCCGAGATCAAAAAATCAGCAGCGAAACCATGGAAGTGGCATGGGAGGGAGACGGGATACTGGCAGACTCTGCAGACTTCAGTGGTCTCAGCTCAGAAGATGCGAAAAAGGCTATTATTGACTATGCAGAGACAAAAGGCTTTGGCAGGCCGCATATCACCTACCGGCTCCGGGACTGGGGCGTCTCACGCCAGCGCTATTGGGGTACGCCCATTCCTATAATCCACTGCGACTCCTGCGGTGTTGTCCCTGTACCGGAAGACCAGTTGCCGATAACCCTGCCCGGCACCGATAACCCGGACGGCAGCCACGCTCCGCTCCACCAGCAGACAGATTTTTATACGACCACCTGTCCCAAATGCGGCGAACCTGCCAAGCGGGAAACCGATACCATGGATACCTTTGTGGAATCTTCCTGGTATTTTGCCCGCTACACCAGTCCGCGTGATGAAGATGCACCCCTGGACCGGAAAGCAGCACAGTACTGGTTGTCTGTTGACCAATACATCGGTGGTGTGGAACATGCTATCCTGCATCTTTTGTACGCCCGTTTCTTTACCAAGCTCCTGCGCGATCTCGGTTACCTTGATGTTGATGAACCTTTTACCAATCTGCTCACACAGGGCATGGTTATTAAAGACGGATCAAAAATGTCAAAATCCAAGGGTAATGTGGTTGATCCCAGTGATTTGATTGAAAGATATGGTGCAGATACAGTACGCCTCTTTTCTCTGTTTGCGGCTCCGCCCCAGCGAGACCTGGAATGGAATGCCCAGGGGGTTGACGGCGCCTCTCGTTTTCTGAAAAGGGTTTTTCGCCTGATCCATGCCAACCTGGACTGCTTTACAGATACAGATACCCGTCCTGTGCAGGTTGAGAATCTGCAGGAAGAAGACCGGAAGTTGCACCGTAAAACTCACCAGACAATCAAGCGGGTCACCAGCAGTATTGAAACAAATTTTCATTTCAATACTGCCATTTCCGGTGTCATGGAACTGGTCAACCGGATTTCGGCAGCAACAGGAGAAGATAAGACAGTAGATAGTGCTGTGCTTCAGGAATCCCTGCAAACCGTACTCCTGCTCCTCTTTCCCATGGTCCCCCATTTTTGTGAGGAACTATGGCATATTACGGGTCATGAACAGACTATGGATCTACAGCACTGGCCTGCATTTGATGCTGCGGCGGCACAAGAGGAAGAGCTGACAATTGTAGTCCAGGTAAATGGTAAGGTCCGGAGCCGGTTGCAGGTCAGTACAGAAACTTCCGATGATGAACTCAAGGAGATGGCACTGGCTGATGCAAGGGTTATCAAGTTTATGGACTCCAAAGAGAGCAAAAAAATCATTGTGGTTAAACGCAAACTTGTTAATATTGTCGTTTAACTCTTCAATACATTTACAATCAAGGTTAAGGAGTGTACCCGTGACCAAGACAATACCCGGACTGTTGGTCATTTTTTGTCTCATCTTTCTGCTTGGCGGCTGTGGTTATTACTTTCCGCATGTCTATGATGGGCCTGAAAAAAGCGTCTATATGCCTAACTGGCAAAACCGTACCGACAAATTAGGCATTGATGCCGTCATGTACCAGTCTCTGTCAATATGGTTTCAAAAATCAAAGGCCATCCGAATTACCAAGGACAAGGAAACAGCTGATCTGATTCTGGCCGGAGAAATAACCTATATTGACCTGCCCAGTGTTGCCTGGGATGGGAATGCCCGTGCCACTGATGTCAAGGTAAGGCTTGGACTTCGTTATGTGCTCAAAGATCGGCAAAATAACAAGATTCTCTGGGAGGTTCCAAACGACATGTGGACCGAGGATTTCAACACCCTGAATCAGTCCGCTGACAGCGAAGATGAAGCATTGAAACAAATCATCGATGATGTATCCGAAAAAATTTATCTGGGTACCTTGAAAAAACTTCGCGAGCAGAACATAACACAATAGCACGAAATTCAGGATAATACCCCTTTTGTGCGGGGTTTTATGTATACGTAAGTGAAACAGACAGGCCCTGTTCATCAACAGATGAACAGGGCCTTGTTGTTTCGTCCGGCCCCGCATGAACAAACTTGTTTTGAAGCCACAGCTCCTGCGAGCAATAGAATTTCTCACTGGGCGTAAAAACTGTCCAAATCAATTGCATTTACATACATTGGGTATGCTTGTAGCTCTTTAATGCAAACTGTTTAATCTAAAGTATGGAAAACCACACTATGGAAGCTTCATCATACATTCGACTGATTGACTGCGCAGCCGGTAGAATTCCAGCTGACCGTGTTCTTAAAAATGGAAAAATTGTCCATGTCTTGACCGGTGAAATTGCAAGTGGTGATGTGGCGGTCATAGATGGTCATATTGCAGGTATCGGCAAATATGAGGGCAAAGAGACTGTTAATCTTGAAGGTAGATATATCTCTCCAGGTTTCATAGAAGGACATGTCCACATTGAAAGCTCCATGTTAACTCCTGCCCAGTTTGCGGCAGCAGTAATGCCCCATGGTACCACAACCGTTATCTGTGATCCCCATGAGATCGCCAATGTATGCGGCAAAACCGGCATCAACTACATACTTAAAGAGAACTCTCCCCTTTCCATTTATGCTATGGCCCCGTCCTGTGTTCCTGCAACCCATATGGAAACGAGTGGTGCGGTTCTTTCTACAAAAGATATTGCTGAAATTCTTGATCATCCCAGGGTTATCGGACTGGCTGAAATGATGAACTTTCCCGGTACGGTCGCTGCGCTGCCTGAAGTTGTTGATAAAATACTGCTTGCCAGAAATCGAGGTGTTCTGATTGACGGACACGCTCCCGGTCTCAGCGGCAAGGACCTGCAGGCCTATATTGCTGCAGGTATCAGTTCGGATCATGAATGCACTACCCTGGCAGAGGCCCTGGAAAAACTTCGCGCAGGAATGGCTGTTTTTATTCGCGAAGGTTCAACTGCACGCAACCTGGAAGCGCTGCTTCCTCTCCTCAACTCTCCTGCAGCCCATCAGTGCCTGCTGGTCACAGATGATCGCCATGCTGATGACCTGCTTGAACAGGGCCATCTGGATTATATTCTCCGACGAGCCGTACAACTTGGGGCGAATGCAATCACTGCACTGCAGATGGTCACCATCAACCCGGCCCGCCATTTTGGTTTTCAGCGCCTTGGAGCCATTACTCCCGGGTTCAGAGCAGATCTTGTAGTACTCGATGACCTGGAACAGTTCAAGGTACGCCAAGTGTACAGCCAAGGTCAGCGTATTGCAGAAAATGGTACTATGGTAACGCCTATTCCGGAACAATCACTGAACACTCTTGATCCTGCTATCCGATCATCAGTCAGGATCAATCCTGAATCCATTGATCTAACAATCCCGGCCGGCCCGGGATTAATCAGGGTTATTTGCTGCACAGACGGCCAGATTGTTACCGGCCAGTCTTTCCTTGAACCAAAAATCCAAGATGGCTTACTGGTTTCAGATGTTGACCGGGATATCCTTAAAATTGCTGTTATGGAACGGCATCATGGCAACCATGCTATCGGTCTTGGTTTTGTCCAGGGGCTGGGCTTAAGAAAAGGAGCGATTGGGTCAAGCGTTGCCCATGATTCACATAATATGATAGTTGTCGGAACCTGCGATGCCGCTATGATGCAGGCAATAACAGAAATTACAATGATGAATGGCGGACTGGCAGTGACCGGAGATGACCAGGTATATGCTGCTCTCCCCCTGCCGGTTGCAGGCCTCATGTCAACCGCAACGGCTGAGGAAGTACGTTTACGGTTGCGAGAACTTCGCAGGGCTCTGGACAGGGTGGGTACATTGGTTGAAAATCCTCTTATGCTCCTTAGTTTTCTTGCCTTGCCGGTAATTCCAGAACTAAAAATTACCGATAAAGGCCTTGTAAATGTAGGCAAATTTTCTATCGTCTCGCTGCAAGATGACAGAAAAATAATAAAAAATGAGTAGAATCACTAAAAACATCTTCATATAAATTTTTATCTGACGTATACTTTATTGTAATTGGAAACATACCGGTAAGCATGGGCTAACCGGATTAATAGAGCAACGTTTACGAGGTAACCTGATGAATTACGGTGTAGTCAGCCAGGAACAGCTTGAAAAAATTGATGGAATCTTAGGTGATCAACTCATCAAGATCGGAGTAGACTGTGTCATTATTATCGACATGGCTGGAAATATCATAACCGCCAAGGATAACGGTACCTCAAAATATGATGTTTATTCTTTTGCTGCCCTGGCTGCCGGTAACTTTGCCACAGTGGATGCCATGGCTAAACTGGTTGGTGAACAAGAATTCTCCCTGCTCTTCCACAAGGGTACGGATTGTAATATCCACTTTTCTAAAATCGACGAGGAACTCCTCCTGATCACCATGTTCGGGAAGCATATTTCTCTCGGTTTCCTCAGGCTTAACGTTGTCGAAGCCATAGATCAGATCAGGAAACTCTGGTCAATAAAATAGATGATACTCTCTTATGATCCGTTCGTCTTATCTCCACTCTAAAAGTATTGATCAATGTAGCAGGAGTATGTCTTGAGCTTTATCAATCTACGTGAAAAAATTGTTCAGGTAAAAATTGTCTACTATGGCCCGGGAAGAGGCGGTAAGACAACAAACCTTGAATATATTAACCGACGGTACAGTAAACAGATCAAGTCTGAAATGGTCAGTTTGAAAACCCATGGTGACCGGACCCTGTTCTTTGATTTTCTGCCCTTTGATATGGGAAAGATTAAAGGCTATGAATTAAAGATCCAACTGTACACCGTACCTGGACAGGTAAAATACAACGCCACTCGTAAACTGGTCCTCAAAGGAGTTGACGGCATTGTCTTTGTTGCAGATGCCCAGGAGGCTATGCGCGAGAAGAATATCAGATCCTTAAACCAGTTGCATGAGAATCTTAAATCATACAAGGAATCAATTTTTCGCATTCCCCTGGTCATACAATATAATAAAATAGACCTTCGCGATCAGGGAATTCCCCTTCTTCCCCGCAGTGTCCTGGAAAAAGACCTCAACAGCAAGTTGAAAGTTCCCTCTTTTGAAGGCAGCGCATTGACAGGATATAATGTTCCGGAAACACTTAAAAAAATAATTTCATCAACTGTAGTGTCTATCCAGAAAAAGCTCATGTAAAGGGCC
>JAYEKB010000374.1:6181-8863 GCA_034660835.1 Thermodesulfobacteriota bacterium | reverse complement strand
CATGGGAATACGAAGCTGCATTTTCTCATCATCAAGTTCCTCATCATCAAAGAAAACAATTACAGTGTTCTTGTCCAGATAGGCATCCACTTCCACAATGCCGGGCAGTGTCTTGATAAAGGCAACCACCTTATCCGCATCTGCCTGAGTTTTCATGGTGGGAATGGTGTACTTGTACTTTGCATCAAAGGCAAGGGCGAGTTGCGCTCCTGCCAGTGTCATTGCCATGATTAGACACACTACCAAAATTTTCTGTCCTTTCTTCATTAGATCCTCCCAAAATTAATAAAATACATCCGTGCTGAACCTGTTTTTCGAGCATGATACAATATGATCAACAATTATCATTATGAATTTTAATCACTTCCAAAAAAACAACAAGCTTATTGTTCCTTCCACCACACCTTTTATACCACAAATTTTGTAGCGCCTACCACAATGGGTAGAGCAGCGGCTCCATAATCTCGGGCGGCAGCTCACCGATAACACGATTGGCGATGATTCCGGAGCGGTCGATAAGAAAACCGGTGGGGTAGCCGCTGACCCCGTATCGATCGGCAATGGTACCATCCGGGTCAAGCAGGATCGGGTAGCTTATACCAAGATCTTTTGTAAAGCCTGCCACAGCCTGTCCATCCTCTTCAACATTTATCGCTATTACGATAAAACCCTGCTCCTGAAAACGAACCTGCGCTCTTTGCAGATCACCGAGATCAGTAGCGGTAAAGGGATTCCCTGAATTCCAGAAACGCAGAAAAACCACTTTGCCTCGAAAATCGATCAGATGGTGCTCCCTGCCCTGCAGATCAACGGCTGTAAACGGCTCAGCCCACGACAGATGCTGCCCCAGACCGGCAAGATAGCCGGGCAGCTCTTTGCCGCCGTGCAACCGAATATGGTTGGCTGCATCAGGTTCATTCTTAAAGACATGAACCCTGCATTTATTTTCCCGGCGGCTGTAACTCTTACTTTCAACCCAATAGGCCAGCAAACCGTCAAGCAACTCTCCGGAAATCTCATCCACTACCGTCAAGGACGCTTTCTGCGCGGCAATCTCTTTGCCAATTGCTGGATTATCGTCAAGCCACTGTTTGGCACAGCAGAGCGAACAAAATTGCAACTCTTCACCACTCTGCTTCGTTATCACCACCCTGGTGATGGGCTCAATAGTATTGCTGTCCACAACACACCGCTGACTTGGTCGCTGCAAAATTTCCGAAAGACCGGCGATCATGGAGATGAACAGAATAAACAGAATAAAGAAAACAGAACGTGACATAGCTCGTGCCCTACCCTATTCTTTCAGCAAGCAGATGGGCGACAACCATTATTGTAGAGCCACTTACACCCAACAGCCCGATAAAGAGCAACAACTGAACTCCCTTATTCAACGCTTGCTGCTGTGTCCAGTTTACGGCCAGCAGCCTGATCGGCAAACAGGCGGCAACTGCAAAATTGCCCACAACAAAAAGGGTTAGGAGCAGCGGGCCATCTGCTACAGTCTGTACCATGCAGTACAGACAGTGATGAAAGGCAAGCCCCATGAGCCTGGGTGCAATAACCTCGATAAAAGCAAAAAGCCCGATAACGGAATTAAGCAGGCCAAGTACAAACAAAACCAGCAGGTATGGGGTTGACACAGCGCCGGTGAGGGTTTTTTTATAACAGAGTGCAACATGAATAATGAGCAGTAGATTGGCAGCAAAAAACAGGTACCAGAGCAGCTGGGAGTAACTGGGACCAAAAATGGACTGGGGCACCCAGACCGTAAAGCGATCAGGAATATCCGTCACCGTAGTGCAGCAGGAAACCGCCAGTTCTGCCGAGCTCTGGAGCCACAACCACACCGAGCCGCCACTGTCGGCCAGGGCGGCCAAAGAACAGAACAGCAGCAAAAACAACACACTGCTTTGCCCTTTTCTGTTGCCACTGTCGTGCCTGGAGGCAAAACGCTCAAAACGAAAGAGAACCAGCCAGATCAGGCCAAGAAAAAAGAGCAAAGGTTTAACAAGCTCCAGTACTCTGGTCAACGTCGGCAAAAGATTCCTGGCGCCGAAGATACACATTGCTCCCTCGATCTCCGGGACAAAACTGTGCAGGGTAAAATAAAAAAGCGGCCAGGCAACAAAACGCAGGATAAGTAAAACAGCACCCATCCAGAACAGCAGGTACAGGCGATTCTCCTGGAGCGTCAAGCGTTCTCCGGTGGATAGAGACTTGCCAAGGACAGGCAACAGGGCCAAAGTACCTGCTGTCGTTGCTGCAGCAAGCCCGAGGGATAAGCCATCAACGGTAAGGGTGGCAACGCTTAGCGGATTTATAATCATCCTGAACCCGTGACAAAAATAGTTAGAGTTTACTATTTGATTGAGTTTACGTTAGTATTTGTACAACAACAGCATATTTTCAATTCACTTGGCCATCGCCCTATGGGGCGTTCACATGCACCGCATCTGAAAGCGCTGAGGCCCAACAGCATAGGACAACTATAGCTGTCTGCCCCCATCACTTCCAGCTACGGTGCATGTGAACGCTCACGAATTCAGGATCCCGAGACCAACCGTCCACTTTCCATCCGTAGTACCGTATCTGCCATTTCAGCCATGCCCGGATCATGGCTGACCACGATCAGGGTCCGCCCCTGGGAGCGGATATCTGCAAAGAGTTCCATCATCCCGGCAG
>JAYEKB010000374.1:0-6081 GCA_034660835.1 Thermodesulfobacteriota bacterium | reverse complement strand
ACCAACCGTCCACTTTCCATCCGTAGTACCGTATCTGCCATTTCAGCCATGCCCGGATCATGGCTGACCACGATCAGGGTCCGCCCCTGGGAGCGGATATCTGCAAAGAGTTCCATCATCCCGGCAGCGGTATCCTGATCAATGTTGGCTGTAGGTTCATCGGCAAACAGGATTTCCGGTTCATGGACCAGAGCCCTTGCCAGAGCGACCCTCTGTCGTTCACCACCGGAAAGCTGCCTGGGCAGGTGATGGGCTCGCTTGCTAAGCCCTACTCTTTCCAGCAGGGTCATTGCTCGGGCATGGCGCTGCCCGCGTCCCATGGAAGTGACCACCAGGGGCATGGCTACATTTTCCCAGGCACTGACATGTTCTAAAAGTCGATACTCCTGAAAAACGATACCGATTCGTTCTTTCCGGTACCAGGCTTGGCGCACATCGGATGCAAAACTGATATCCTCTCCCTCAAACATCACCGAGCCTGACGTAGGACGATCCAGTGCTGCCATCAAAGACAACAGGCTGGACTTACCGGATCCGGAAGGACCGCTGATAGTTGTCCAGCTCCCCTTGTCAATCCGGCAGTTCGCATCACGCAGGGCATGGATCTGCTGGCCGCCAAGGGCATAGATTTTGCTTAAGTTCTTTGTTTCAAGCAGCATTCTATGTGTGTTTTTTTGTGGCAGTATTTTTTTAGAATTGAAATTCATAAGCTAAATTCGAATATCGAAAACCGAAACAAACTACAAACTACAGAAAAATAAATGTAAAAAACAAGGCCAAGATTTGCTTTGTTTTTGAGAATTTGAGATTGCTTTTTTTCTTTTTGTTTCGAATTTCGATATTCGGATTTCGTGCTTTCCCAACTCATCCGGCTTAGATGATGAACTCAATTCCAAACTGCTATCCATCTACATTTTTCACTGTTGCTTGCGAAATTCATCAAGCCCCTGCCGCTCTTCCGAATTATAGGGATTTTTTCCCCAATTCTCCGTTGCCGGCGGAGTATAGGGCGGATCTTTAGCCAAGCTCCGAATAAAGGAGACAATATCAAAAATCTCCTTGTCAGAGAGGATGTGTTTCCACTGGGGCATGATATGGGAGAGGTTATTTGCTTTCCCCCCAAGCTTGATCACCTTGAAGAACCGGACATCGGTCTGCATGTTCATGTAAAAACCATTGGTGTGATCGCGGGGCGGCGGCTGCAGAGCCTCGTTTCTGGCCCTGGGCCCGCGACCATTGCCCTCCTGACCGTGACAAGGAGTACAGTACTGCTGATAGATACGCCCGCCCCGTTTGGCATTTGCCTTGGCCAGGGCCATTGAACTGGTCAGCATAATAATCAGGCAACTGCAGACAAGCGGGGCAATAAACTTTTTATTCATTCTTCTGTCCTCTGTCTTCTGTCATCTGATCACCCCATCGTCGTCAAAGGCGGTGTTACCGCAGCACGCCAGGTGGAGACCATTGTTCCCAGCAGGGTCAGCACTAACCCGAAGAGAAAGGCAAACAGAGCAGGTAACGGAGTAAATCGGGATGGTACAGGAAAATCCGGCACCAAGCCACTTCCACTGATAAACAACTGGGCAATGCCGATACCATTACCGAGTTTAAGCCAGAGTATAGCAAGGGTCAGTGACATGAGACTTGCCATGAGCGCCAGCAGAATATTCTCAAAAACCATCATTTCCATGATCTCCAGCGTCTGCCAGCCGGTGGCCTTCATGATACCGATCTCCTGCCGGCGTCGACCGCGACCAAGACCGGACAGAATCAGCAGTGCTGGAATCGCAAGACCAAAGGCTGTCACATAGAGCATGGAAAAGGTTCCGGCCTGGATGCCGAACCCACGCTGGACGTAGCGCTCTACCAATGTTTTGGTCTGTACCCGAAGCGGCGGGGTCATGTCCCAGGGCTTACCGATTGACGACAACTCTTCCGCCACCCGGTCGGCCGTTCCTGCTCGGCAGTAAACCAGAAGCTCTGAGGCCATATCGGGAAGTTTAAAAACCTGGGCAGCTGCCTGAAATGAAATGACAACCATTGAGGCCGACCAGAGGGAAAGGTTTGGTTCAAGAAAATCCGTCACCTTAAAGGGTAGAGCCGGAAACAGGGAGAAATGAAAATCATCTCCCTTGCTCAGCCCTAACCGATCGGCCAGCGATCGGCCAATCAGGATATAGTTGCCGGCCGACGGCGACGATAATCCCTGTATTCCCTCAGATGAAATGGCGTCAATACCGACCACCACAGCCAGTTCCTCGCCAAGATAAGTTCTGCCGACAATCCTGGGAACAACACGGATCACACCGGGTAATTTTTCAATTCGTTCAATTTCATTTAAGGCAACAGGACCGTTACGTCCATACTGGGAACGACAGACATAGAGATCTGCCCCGGCAGCAATGGAAACAACGGCCTGGGCTCGTACCCCCTGGGATACGGCCAGGGCGGCAACAAAGGGCAGGAGTACACCGGTCAAACAGAAAAAAACGACCAGCGACCGGCCGGGATTACTCAGGATGGACGAAACCGCTTCCAGAAAAAGATTGGTGTGTTTCTGCAGGGCCATGGTGGGCAGTGGGCAGGGTTACAGTCAGGGGCCTCAGCTTACAGGCTACTCTGCAGCAAAGCTGGTGACCATTGCCAGCCGGTCCGGCGAGTAGGAATAGCCCCCTGGGATTGGATAGAGAATATCTTCACTCCGGTCCTGGAGGCGGGGATCATAATCACTGAAATTCCAGGACGGTACGGTAACCGAACCAAGTCCTACCCCACCGATAGCCTGCTGGAACAAAAACTGATCATCCTGGTAACCTCGCTGCATCGCGCTGACGTCACAAAAGACAACAACGCTGACAACCAGAATACAAACCACCAGAACGGATAGGAAAATCCCCTGCCCCCGGGACATGTGCCTTACCGGCGCCGGCGACGGCGACCCGTATCCTCAGCCTCTTCTTCCTTCTTTTCTTCACCTACAGCAGGCTCAGGCCCAATCACCGAGATCATAGCCTGCATGGAGTGAATCGGACAGTAGTAAGGGAAATCACCCTGTTCACGGAAGGTATAGGTGAATTTATGGCCGCGCAGCAACAGATAGGAAAAAAACTTGTTGTTATGGCGCATATCCACACCGGAGATAACCCAGTGCCCGTAATTCATCTTATTCTCCCAGACCACGGTATCACCAACATTGATAACCGGATCCGGTGGGTAAAAGTTAAAGTTGCGTATTTCTATGTTTATTGTTTCTGCCTGGGCAGTCTGCATCATACAGCAGAACAGGCAAAATCCGGCCAGGAAACCAACAAATATTTTTTTCATTATCGCACCCTTAAATCTATACTGGTTGTCAGGACATCGCATCATATACCAGGAGGTATAGGCCATTACCCTTTATTTATTCGTCTGGTATTCCGGAGTATGATATTTCAACTTAACCGGATCGTGTCCAGGCCATTCATGCAGTTGCGCATCAAAGGGATCCTGAAACTTCCGGGTCGGACTGTTCTCATTATGACAGTTAGTACAGGTTGCATGAGGATCTTTAATCAAACCGGCATGAAGGATTTCCTCCTCCGTATAGGTCCGGCTGTGTTTTTTCATGACCTTGTTATACTCTTTACCGGGCCCGTGACATGCCTCACAACTCACTCCGGCCATGGAAGGAGTCTTTTCCATGGAGACAAACCCTCCGGTTTTACCATATCCGGTGGTGTGACACGGCAGACATGTTGCATCCTGGGTGTAATCCTTTTGCGGGTCAAGCCCGGCCTTCTTCTTGACCTCGGCCCGCTCACCCGGCTTTAAAATGTCAAAAGAAAGGGCCATTGTCGAGTCTTTCCAGGTCTTCCACACCTTACGGTGACATTTCTTACACGACTTCACCCCGGCAAAATCAAATTCTTTTTGTTCCTCTGCCTGAACACTGGTCACACAGAACAAAAAAACGCCGGCTGCAATGATTAACGTACGCATAATAACCTCTAAGTATCTATTAAACAGTAAAATCAACGATTGTTTTATGAAATATTGTCTTATCATCTACTGCTTTTTTTCGGCAGCGGGATCCGGTGGAATCGGTGTACCGGTCCATTCCGGATTCTTTGCCAGGGAACGGACATAGGCCAGGATATCCCATATCTGCTTATCCTTTAAAATATGCTGCCATTGGGGCATGATATGGGAGAAGTTCATGGCCTTTCCACCTTCCTTAATCGTCTTGAACAGCTGTAGATCCGTTCGACTGTTCATGACCTTGCCATCGGTATGATTTCGCGGTGGTGGATCTAATTTCTCCACCTTCATCCGTGTACCGTCACCCTCCCCTTTTGAACCATGACACGGGGTACAATATTGATCATATTGCCGTTTGCCACGCTTGGCGTTACCTGCAGCAAAAGCAGGAACACTGAAACTGACGATCAAGACGACAGCCAGAACGGAAACCAGGAACTTTGTATCGGACTTACTCTCCATAATCAATTTCTCCTCTTCTTGAAATTAGAATTCAGGAATCAACATTCAAGCCATACTTATTCTAACAGACTTGAATGCTCATTTCTATTTCCTAACCCGGATGAACCGGAAAATACGAAATAAGAAGCACGAAAATCGAAACAATCCTGAATGACAAAAAATCAAATGAACAAAACAGCTCCAGGTATCCTATGCTGGTGCAGCCTTTGTTTCTGTCATTTAACTATTCGAGTTTAGAATTCGAAGTCTGCGCTTATCTGTTTCGGATTTCGATATTCGAATTTCGAATTTATTTTCTGCCACAAAAAACACGAAAATAATGGCTAAGATACAAATCGTTATAGAAACAACAATACCGGAGCACTGCCTGAGCAGTACCCCGGTAACAAACACCTCTATGATCAGGTCATACTATTTCTGATCTTCGGGTATCCAGTTGAAGTTAGTGTTTTCAGGAGTGAGATAGGTTCTTGAACCTGCTTCAATAACCTTTTTCTCTTCCTGGATAACAGGATCGGACCATGCATCCTGACCGGTCGTCGTTTTCTGACCATTTTTGAAGTAATCATCAGAAAAGACGATCGGATCAGTCTGCCAGAAGCCGTAGCGTTTCTGGTCATAGTAGGAACCAACCTTGCGAACATCGCCGTTGGAGATTCCCTCTTTGACCATACGCTTTGCACCACCGGTCAGCATTGCAGCATCGCGGTCGAGCAGAGCACCATAATTCTGCTCCTGTAGGTCCTGATAGCGCAGTGCTTTATAGGCATCTGATTTGGTCAACAAAGCATCCATCTCTTCCTTGTTAAAGAAACGGGCACCCTTCTGGGTGGTAATCTGCAGTGCTTCACCATCTTCAGACACAGCCTGCTTGATCTGAAAATCCATGGGCAGACCGGCACGACCGGAATCAAGCTGCGGTACCCAGGTGTCTTCCGCCTTGTAGAATACGGAACGACCAAGACCGGCTGCTTCGCCATTGGTATGACATTCTTCACAACGGCGGCCTTTTACCTGGATGGTATGCGGGGAGTACGCGTTCATAACCAGGCCGGGCCTTCCATCCGTGGTTGTCACAAGCTGAGAGTCCATAAAAATCTGGGCTTTCACCTGTTTACGCATATTCTGCAGTTCCACTTTGACCTTTCTCCGTTCATCCGGATCTGAGATGGCTATCAGTTTTTTCTTGATCTCCATTTCCTGGTTGCGCAGATTTCCTACATCAGGACCAAGGTGACTGACAAAATACTGATACTGAGGCCGGAACATGGAAGTTTTACCTGCCGCGTTCTTACCCAGGATCACATCTTCCCAGTTACGCATAGTCATGGAACCAAACCAGATACCGGTTGATACTTCACCGGTCAGCAGATCTTTGGACTCTGCCTTACGATCCTTGGCATATCCCTTGAACTTCCGATCCACTGTCATGGTCTTGTCACCAACTCCGGAACCAAGTGTTGCATAGAGCAGCTCCAGAGTCTGCGGGTCGGGCTCACGCCAGCGCTTCCATTTCTTAAATGCAGGATAATCTTCCCGCATCAGATGGGTACCAAAGTCCATGGAAACCCAGCCGGAATGACAGGCAGAACACTGCATATT
>JAYEKB010000373.1:0-8863 GCA_034660835.1 Thermodesulfobacteriota bacterium | reverse complement strand
TCACCGAAGGCAAGCCGATGCGACCGCACCTGCTTTGTCGCTGCAGGAGCAGGCATAGGCAACTATAGCCTACTCCTGCGCTCAGCGCATCTGCAGCCGCCTCGACTTGTGAAATATGCGGGTTAGGAAGCTGGAGATTCCAGTATGAGGTGCCCAACCTGGAGCTCGGAGTCTTCGCTTACTTGGGTACCAGTGGACGTAGACGACTTTATGGCCAATCTGAAGAGTGGGAAAAAGGCTATACCGCTCATTGAGGTGGAGCGCTTTCTTGACCTGGCAGATTGAATTTACTCCGGTTGCGGCAAAGCAGCTTATAAAGATCGGTCTCGAGAACGGACGACGAATTACAAAATTCTTGCAGGATATTATTTGTAATGATCCCCGACAACAGGGGAAAGCTTTCAAAGGGGCGTTAAGAGAATTTTGGCGCTATAGGGTTGGGGATTTCAGGGTACTGGTTCGTATTGAAGAAGAAAGGCTTATGGTGCTTGTTATCCGTGTTGGTCACCGGCGGGAAATATATCGTTGATGTATTATTATAGGCCACCTCGAATAATTGCTTTGATCTTGAGCGAAAATTCTAATTATTCAAGGCACCCTATAGTTGTTAACGGGACTATCTTGACAAATGGCAACTATACCTAAGCCGGATAAACCGGAAAAGTACAATAATAAAATCAACGATACTATGTTTGATAAACTCGTAAAAATCTAAAATTCGCCAATTTCGTCATTCCGGACTTGATCCGAAATCCAGTAATTTCAACAGGTTCTGGATTCCGGCTTTCGCCGGAATGACGGGAATGAAGGGTTTTTACGAAACCATCCAGTTTAGGAATAATAAAGATGTAATTCTTTCGCCAAACCTTTGCGAACAATATAAAAAACAAAAAAAGGGCTTACAGCAAATATACTGTAAGCCCTTGATTTTTCAATGGTGCCGAAGGGGAGAGTCGAACTCCCACGAGCATACGCCCACTAGACCCTGAACCTAGCGCGTCTACCAGTTCCGCCACTTCGGCACGACGGTGTGAATATGCTAATAAGAGGGCTTTTTGTCAAGTATTTCTTTTTATCACAGGCCATAATTTCAGCGGAAAAATGAAAAATGATTTTTTGGGACAGTACACGAACTGTTTGCGAGTTTTGCCCAGTTGGGGTACATATCCCGCGTTAAGCGTGAAGAAAGGGAACGAAATTTCATTGTACAAAAAATATGCAACTGTATAGAGATATAAAAGATATCAAGGAGCCTTTTGACCGGGCAGTGGTGACCATAGGTAACTTTGACGGAGTACACCTGGGCCATCAGCTGCTGTTCAGTGAGGTGGTGGGCAGGGCATACCGCAACAGCGGTACTTCCGTGGTGGTCACCTTTGATCCTCATCCGCTCGAGGTCCTGCGCCCGGATGGCATTAAACTGATTTCCAGCACCGAACAGAAGATCGAATTGATGCGGCTTGCCGGCATTGATGCGCTGGTGATTATTCCCTTTGACAGGGAGTTTGCCAGGACCCCGGCCCTGGATTTTGTCAATAATATCCTTATTGGGACTATCGGCGTGCAGGACCTGGTAGTGGGCTATGATTATGCCTTTGGCCGTGGTCGTGAGGGCAATATTGATTTTTTGCGGAACCAGGGGAAGAAAAACGGCTTTCCTGTCACCGTGGTTGGGGCCCATTATGAAGACGGGGTGCTGGTTTCCAGTACCAGGATTCGGGAACTGGTAATAGATGGACGAATGCGGGACGTGCGGAAACTGCTGGGCCGTTATTACCAGATCCGCGGCGAGGTCCAGCGGGGACGTCAGCGGGGTGGTAAAGAGGTGGGGTTTCCCACTGCCAACCTGAAGGTTTCAGAGGAGGATCTCTGCCCGAAAAAAGGTGTCTATGTCACCCAGGTAATGTATGACGGCAAGATGTACGGCAGTGTCTCTAATATCGGCTATAATCCGACATTTGGTGGAAATAAGCTGGTGGCTGAGACACATATCTTTGATTTTAATGACGATATTTATGGTCACCCGATCAAGATCAACCTGCTGCGTCATCTGCGCGGGGAAAAGAAATTCAACTCTGTTGCAGAGCTCTCAGCCCGGATACGTAAAGATATTAAAATCGCCCATAAGGTACTTATTGAGGCTGCGCAGGAACAGGTCATGTCCTGCGAGGATAAATTTTACAGGTAAGAGTTGGCAGGCCGCATGAATTTGAAATGGTTGTGAGGGGTTACGACAGGACTTTCTAAATCTCATTTAGACCTTGCCTCTGTCCTGTTTATGTCTATAGTATATACCGCTCTATTGCCGTAATCGATCAGAGACACCACATCTTTGACCGATTACAGGTTTGAGGTACATGTAACCATATATTTATAATCCCGTGATGGGTACCTATTGCTGGTACGCTATGCGCTATCAATTTATTGAAAAAATGTAAGGAATACACCATGTCAGAAGAAACACAACCTGAAGTTTCCCTGGAAGCCGTTATCGGTGAGTTGCAGAAAATCTGTATTGATAATCCAGGTAATATCATAGCCCACCACAAGCTTGGCTTGGTGTACCGTCAGGCAGGGCGTATTGATGATGCCATTCGTGAGCTGGAAAAGGCTATTGAACTCGATGACCAGTCTATGGAAAGCTACATTAACCTTGGTGCTATTTTCTTTGATCAGGGTGATATAGATCGTGCCCTGCAGCTCAATGAGAAGGCGTTGACCATTAGCCCGCTGATGGCTGAGGCCCATGTAAATATTGGTCTGATCCGCCAGCAGCAAAGTGATGCCAAGGCTGCGGTCGAGTGTTATGATAAAGCTGTGCAGATCGATCCCCATCTGCTTACGGCCTGGATCAATCTGACATCGGCTTATACCATGCTCGAAGAGGACGAAAAGGCAGTGGAGGCTGCCCGCCAGGCCGTGACGCTTGAGCCGGATAACTCCATGGCAAGGAATAACCTTGCTGTTGCCCTGTATTTCAAGGGTAATTACGAGGAAGCCAAACAGAACATGGATAAGGCCAAAGAGCTGGGCTATTCTGTGGATGCCCGTTTTTCCCAGGCTTTGGAAGATACGCTGTAAGAGCAGGCGTCACAAGTAATTTATTGAAATTATAGAATAATTATCAGGTTGATGGTAAAGAAAAAGGACGCAACAGTCAGGCCCTGGTGCCCGTTCTGCGGGATGGACGTAGGTCGTCCCACCGAGGCTGCCCAGCGGAAGATGACGGAATTTCCGGTGGGAAGGTGCGAGTGTGGAGCGGTGTACACCTGTGATGCCACCGGTCATAATGTCGGTTCAGCTTTGGTGGAATCCCTGGTCTATGCCTGTCATGACGAGTGGGACCTTGCCTGGGAACTTGTTCCCGAGGATGATTATTTGACCGGCCGGGTGGATGATTATGATGATGTCACCCACCAGGTATGTCCCAAGCGCAATCTGGATGGCCGGGCTGTGCGCGGTGTTCTCTACTTTGTACGGTTGCACAAAGACATGGCGGAAATTGCTGCCCGTTTTGAGCAGAAGAAAGAACAGGATGCCAGGGCAGCCATGATCGAGACCCTGGGAACGGATGATTCTGCTGCCGTGATTCCCGAGGTTGAACCGGCCCGTGATCCAAAGCGGCAGAAAAAAAGAGCTTCAAAGCCCATGGTCAAAAAACTGGTGGAAGCCGGTGATATTGACGCCTTGGTGGATTTGAGTTTTGATGACGTACGGACCCTTCGTTTTATGCAGCGTCTTTTGTACGAGCCTGTTGCTGCCAAACGGTACAAGACCGCCTGGCTGATCGGCCAGGTCTGTGCCCGGCTGGCAACCCGGGAACCGGCACCGGTTGCTGATATGCTGCACCGACTTTTTGAATCCTCTTCCGATTCCGCCTCCATGCCCTGGGGTATGGTGGAGACCATTGGTGCTATTATTTCAGCCCGGCCCGATATTTACGGAGCCTTTACCCGTCATCTGCTCAACTTCATGGGCGATGAAGGTACCCGGGAGGCGGCGCTCTGGGGCTTAAGTGAGATTGCGGCCATCAGGCCGGATCTTATCCGAAATACGCCGTTTTATTCCACCTTTCATTTCCTTGAGCATGATAATTCCGTTGTACGGGGACTTATGGCCAGGCTGCTTGGCAGGATCAAGGCATCAGAGGCAACAATCCAGCTCATAGGGCTGCAGAATGATCAGAGCGAGATAACCATATACGAGTTTGGAGAGCCTGTCACAACCACGGTTGCGGCATTGGTTGCCGAGGCTAACAAAAATATTGCTAAAGAAAAATAAAAGGTATCAGGCTTCAGGTATCAGGCGTCAGCTTAAAGATGATAGCTGAACCTGACACCTGATACCTGATACCTGATACCTGAAATACGGAGATAACCAATGGCAAGTGCAACTATCCAGCCCCTCAGTTCCCTTGGTGCTGTTGACCCGCAAAAGGCAAGGGAAGAAGCTTTGAAAAAAGATCCAGCCAAGCGCGATTACCTTGAAGGGCGTGAGCTGCTGAAAAACGGTGAGTATGCTCAGGCCGGCATGGCCTTTCATAATGCCTTGAAAGGATTTGAAGAAAAAGGTGATGAGCAGGGGGTGGCCAATGCTTCGGACCGTCTTGGCGATGTCTGCCTTGAGCGGGAAGAGTATGACAACGCCCTAATGAATTACCAGCGGGCTTATGAAATATGTGAAAAAGAGGAAGATTCCTTTTCCATCCTGGCGCTTAATAAAAAAATTGCTGCAGTCTACAAGAAACAGGGAGAGTTGGACAAGGCCCTTGAGATCCTCTTTGATATGGTCGAGCATTACCAGTTGACCAAGAATCCAAAGGGGATGGTAGATATCCTGGTTGTGATTGCCGAGGTCTACCTGGAAAAAGGCGACAACCAGAAGGCCGCAGATACCTACCGCACTGCTTCTTCCATTCATAAGAATTTTAAGCATAAACGGTTGGCAGAGGAGTTTGCTGCGCGGGCGGATGAGCTGAGTAAGGAGTAACGGGTGTTTACCGGTATAATCCAGGGGCTGGGTGCTGTTGTTGAAAAACGACCGGCCGGCGGCGGCATGGTCTTCTGTCTCAAAGCCGGGTTTACCCTTGATGATCCCGAGGAAGGGGAGTCCATAGCGGTTAACGGTACCTGCCTGACTGCCCGTGATATTCAGGGGCGTCGTTTCCTGGTGGATGTTTCGCCTGAGAGCCTGTCCCGTACCGGACTCGGTTCCCTTAAAGTGGGCAGCAGGGTAAATCTGGAACGGGCTCTGCGTCTGGCCGACCGACTGGGTGGTCACCTGGTGAGCGGTCATGTTGATGGACGGGGCCGGGTGGAAGAGCGACGAGAGGCCGGAGATTTTACCCTGTTTTCCTTTTCTCTTGATGCAGGCCTGACAAAATATGTTATTGAGAAGGGGTCGATTACCATTGACGGGATCAGCCTGACGGTGAACTCCTGTACAGGTAACCGTTTTTCGGTATCCATTATTCCCCATACCCTGGCCGTGACCACTTTAGGACGGCTGAAACAGGGGGATCTGGTCAATATCGAGGTGGATATCATTGGGAAATACGTTGAAAAGTTGCTTTCAGTGCAGGGCGCAGCTTCTGAAGGCAAAAGTAAAATAAACCCCGCTTTTTTGGCGGAGCACGGATTTTTAAAGTAGGTATCAGGTATCAGGTGTCAGGTTTCAGCTCATGTGATTCATTCTGATACCTGACATCTGATACCTGACCTGACACCTGAAACCTGAAACCTGGAACCTGAAAAATGGCAGTCAGTCCCATAGAAGATGTAATTGAAGACATCAAGGCCGGTAAGATGGTCATCCTGGTTGATGATGAAGACCGGGAAAACGAGGGCGACCTCTGTATGGCTGCAGAGTCGGTAACCCCGGAGGCCATCAACTTCATGGCTTCATACGGCCGTGGCCTGATCTGTTTGTCCATGAGCCCGGATATTATTGAGCAGTTGGGCCTGCCCATGATGGTACAGGACAACCAGTCACCCTACGGCACCGGTTTTACGATCAGTATCGAGGCACGGACCGGTGTTTCAACCGGCATCTCCGCTGCTGATCGGGCCCGGACTATTGAGGCAGCTGTTGATCCGGATGCCACCCCGCGTGATATCATCAGCCCCGGCCATGTGTTTCCGCTCCGGGCCCGTGAAGGCGGAGTGCTGGTGCGCACAGGCCAGACCGAAGGATCTGTTGACCTGGCCCGTCTTGCGGGTATGCGGACAGCCGGTATTATCTGCGAAATTATGAAGGATGACGGCACCATGGCCCGCATGCCGGACCTGGAGATATTTGCCGAGGAACATGCTCTTAAAATTGCTACAGTAGCCGATCTGGTTGCCTACCGGTTGCGTGAGGATATCCTGGTTCACCGGGCAATTGAGGCACGGCTTCCCACCAACCATGCCGGAGAATTCAGGGTTATAGCCTTTACCAATGATGTGGATGCCCACGAACATGTTGCCTTGGTTTTAGGTGATATCACACCTGATGAACCAACCCTGGTTCGGGTTCATTCCGAATGTTTGACCGGTGATGTGTTTGATTCAGCCCGCTGTGACTGCGGTTCTCAGCTTCATGCTGCGATGAAGATGGTTGCGCAGGAAGGCAAGGGAGTTGTTCTTTATATGCGCCAGGAGGGCAGAGGGATCGGCCTTGTCAACAAGCTGAAAGCCTATAAGCTCCAGGATGAGGACGGGCTGGACACTGTGGAGGCCAATGTAGAACTTGGTTTCAAGCCGGACCTGCGTGATTACGGTATCGGCGCCCAGATTTTGCGTGATCTCGGCGTTCGCAAGATGCGGCTGTTGACCAATAATCCTAAAAAGATTATTGGTCTTGAGGGGTATGGTCTCGAGGTCGTGGACCGGTTGCCCATCGAGATCCCCGGTGAGTCGGAAAATAAAGAGTACCTGAAGTGTAAACGGGACAAGATGGGGCATATGCTGGAGCTGTATGGTGAAGAGCCACTGGATACCGTGCGCCGGGATCCGTAAATACTGCAGGACGCTGGTTAGAGAGAGTAAAAACAGAAAAAGGCAGGGACGGAAATTTCTGCCGCCGATAGAACCTTGAAAAGGAAAACAGAGCATGGCAAACTATATTGAAGGGGATCTGCAGGGCAAGGGACGCAAAATCGGGATTATTGTTGCCCGTTTTAACTCCTTTATTTCAGAAAAATTGCTGGAAGGGGCTATGGACAGCCTGGTCCGCTCCGGTGTTGCCGATGATGATATCGATGTGGCGCGGGTTCCCGGTGCCTTTGAGATTCCTCTTGTTGCCCAGAAAATGGCAGGATCCGGCAAATATGATGCCGTAATTTGTCTTGGTGTGGTTATCCGTGGGGCAACCCCTCATTTTGATTATGTGGCGGGTGAAGTTGCCAAGGGAACTGCCCAGGTAATGCTGGATGCCGGTGTCCCGGTTCTGTTTGGTGTTTTGACCACCGAGAGTATTGAGCAGGCCATTGAACGGGCTGGCAGCAAAGCCGGCAACAAGGGTTCGGACGTCGCCGTTGCCGCCCTTGAGATGATCAACCTTGTCGACAAGTTGTAAAGTCTCATTTTTTTCAAGTTAATAATGAGCTGCAACGATCCCGCATATCAGCCAGTCGAATGATGCCCTTTTTTTCTGTCCTCTGTCCTCTGTCCTCTGTCTCCTGAACCATGGGTCTGCGACGAAAATCCCGGGAAATTACCCTGCAGTTTCTTTTTGGTCATGATTTTCAGGATCGTTCCTGCAAATCTGATGACTTGCTTGCAGAGCTTGATGAGTTTTGTGACTGTTTTGATACCGGCAGAAAATCGCTCCCCTACGCACGTCAATTGATCATTGGTATCTGTGAACACCAGGAAGATATAGACAATCTGATCTCCAGCCGTTCCCATAACTGGCGGGTGGAGCGGATGGCCTTGGTTGATCGTAATATTTTGCGTATTGCGGCCTTTGAAATGCGGTATACCGATGATGTTCCGGCCACCGTTGCCATCAATGAGGCACTGGAAATCGCCAAACGGTATGCTGAACCGGATTCAGTGGGTTTTATCAACGGCATTTTGGATGGTATGCAGCAGGCAGAAGACAGAGGACAGAAGACAGAACCCGGAACCCTGAACCCGAAACCCTGAACCAGAGAGTATTTTGGCCCAGGCAAAGAAAAATGAATTTATGTTCCGCCAGGAAATAACAGCGCTCGTCTGCCTGTTTCTTGGTGTTTTTTTTCTACTCTGTCTGGTCAGTTACGCGCTTCCCCTGCTGGCCGATCCTCCCGCCCTGCAGGATCCGGGTGCCAACTGGTGCGGCGGCTTTGGTTATTATGTGGCTCATTACCTGTTCTCATTTTTAGGTATTACCTCATTTTTCCCTATTCTGGTATTTTTTTATCTTGCTGCAGCCGCTTTTCTCCCTCACACCCATATTAACCGGCTGCCCTCTATAATTGCCGGGATAACCGGTATACTCCTTGCCGCCTCCGGTCTGCTGGCAACAACTCAGCAGCTGATTATCCCTCCAGAGTTTATCACACCAGGTGGCTATTTAGGCAACCTGGTAAGGGGATTGCTGGAGAGCGTGGTGGGAGCAGTCGGTTCCGTACTGCTGCTTGTTTTACTGTTGATTTTTTCGCTTATGGCTGCAGTACGTTTTTCTCCCTTTCTTTCTGGTGGCTGGCTCTGGAAGCAAACCGTACTGCTGTTCAAAAATGCGCCGGCAAAGAGACCGAAACTCCAATCCAGGACCTCAAAGAAAAGCCGCCGGGCAACGGAACCTGCGGTAAGCCTGCCTGATTCAAATTCTGAACTGTTGCAGAACCCTGACCCTGTACAGGGAATACCCGCTGTTCACGAACCGGTCCGCAGGGAAC
>JAYEKB010000372.1:6714-8874 GCA_034660835.1 Thermodesulfobacteriota bacterium | reverse complement strand
TGCATCTCTGCTTCAGGTCATATTTGTACGATTTTCAATTACAAAATCCTCAACGTAGCCATGCTACGCCTCCGGTTTTGTGCAATCAAATCGTACAAATCTAACCCAAATCAGAGCGCCTAACCCGGATAAACCGGAAAATGTAGGGTGGATAAGCCGAAGGCGCATCCACCAATCTTGTTGCCGGTGGATGCGCTAACGCTTATCCACCCTACTGATTTTAATTGCGAAAAATAATTTCTTGCCATAAAAAACACGAAAATAATAATTAAGATACTAAGGACGCAGAATTTGCAGAGGGAGTTGTCAAATGGCGGAAAAACTAAAGGATCAGCCGTTTAACCGGCGAATCACTGATGAGGCGATTTTCAAGGTGACCAAGGAAATCGTGGTCAAGTTTATCGAGGTTGGTCGCCTGACGCCCGTTAACTTTGAAGAGACTTATGCACGTGTTTATAAGACCGTGAAAGAGTCAGCTGAAGATTTGAATGCCGGCACGTCTTGATCCACGCCTGAACCGGATGGTGGAGCCTGTTGGGCACATCCATATTATGGGTGTTTGCGGAACCGGCATGGCTGCCATGGCCGGGATGCTCAAGAACAGTGGCTATCGGGTGACCGGTTCCGATCAGAATGTCTATCCGCCCATGTCCGATTTTCTGGCTCAGGCCGGTATTGATGTCATTGAAGGCTATAGACCGGAAAATCTGCAACCCCGTCCGGATCTGGTCATTGTCGGCAACGTGATCCAGGCTGTCTTTCCTGAGGCTGAAGCGTTGGCTGAGCTTCGGATTCCCTATCTCTCCATGCCCCAGGCTCTGGGCCATTTTTTTCTGAATAATAAACAATCGCTGGTCGTAGCCGGTACTCACGGCAAGACCACTGTTTCTTCCATGCTGGCCACGGCTCTGTATCGGGCGGGCAGTTCACCAGGTTTTCTGATCGGCGGTATTGTCGAGGCCTTTGCCAGTAATAACCGCATCGGTGAGGGAGATTTTTTTGTAGTGGAAGGGGATGAGTATGATACTGCTTTTTTCAACAAGGTATCCAAGTTTCTCCATTACCGGCCTTATTGTGCCATCCTCACTTCTATTGAGTTTGATCACGCCGATATCTTTGCAGATCTTGACCAGATCAAGGATTCTTTTACCGGGTTTGTCAGGCTGATCCCGCCGGACGGAGCCCTGGTTGCCTGCATGGATGACCCTATCGTTGCTGAGATTTCAGCTCAGTCAACCGGTCAGGTAATCAGTTACGGCACCGGTGATAACTGCAGGTGGCAGTTACGCAACCTTGCTGTTTCCGGCTTGACCTCTACCTTTGCCGCATATAAAGATGGTGTCCTGTACGGCGAATTTTCCCTGCCCATGCCTGGGATGCATAACGGGCTCAACGCACTGTCCGTGATGGCGCTTATGGACCATCTTGGTATTGAAAAGTGCGCTATCGGGCAGGGGTTGGCCTCCTTTGAAGGGGTTAAGCGGCGTCAGCAGATCAGAGGTGAGGTGAATGGCATTACCGTGCTGGATGATTTTGCTCATCATCCCACCGCAGTCAAAGAGACCATCAAGGCTCTGCATCTTGGCTGGCCGGAGCGCCGCCTGGTCATTGTCTTTGAACCACGAACCAACTCCAGTCGCCGTGCGGTTTTCCAGCAGCAGTATGCAGGAGCCTTTGCCGGTGCGGATATGGTGGTTGTCCGGGAAATAGTGCCCTTGGACACAGTACCTGTTGAGGAACAGTTTTCATCGCAAAAGCTGGTGGCCTCCCTGGCCGATCAGGGGATTGCGGCCGAGTATTTTCCCGATACTGATACGATTCTTGATTTTGTGGTTGACCAGGCTCGGCCTGGTGACGTCATTGCCATCCTTTCAAACGGCGGTTTTGATGACATTCATGAGCGGCTGCTGGCTCGCCTTGACCGATGATACTGTCGCGGAATGAATAAATATTCATTTGAGTCTTCTTTGATATCAAGTCAGTATCTTTATGAATTTCTGAACTAACAATCGTTTTCCATTGGTCTTTTTTCTTTTTTCCGTGTACATATAATCCGATTATTATCATTTGCATTTATTGTTTTCCTATCCGGATTTGCTCCGGGCGGGAATAATCAGCGAACAGGCATGTTCGGCAGTAGAGTATCTGCCGGCTTTATGT
>JAYEKB010000372.1:0-6614 GCA_034660835.1 Thermodesulfobacteriota bacterium | reverse complement strand
TAAGGAGTGACTTTATGAAGATTGCGGTCATGAAAGAAATCCATGAGGGGGAAAAACGTGTTCCTCTGATACCGCCTACAGTGGATAAGCTGGTCAAGCTTGGCGCTCAGGTGGAGATCGAGTCCGGTCTCGGTTTGACCTGTCGGTTTGAGGATGCGGATTATCAGAAAGTCGGGGCCACCATCGGCACCTCCCGCGAAGAAATGCTTGCGTCTGCCGATATTGTTCTGCGGCTGCGCAAACCGCCCATGGATGAAATTGACTCGATGAAAAAAGGATGCATCCATGTCAGTTATCTGGATCCATTCAACGAGGTCGAACTGGTTGACAAGCTCAAAGAGGCCGGTATCTCTGCAGTCAGTCTGGAGATGATTCCCCGTACCACTATTGCCCAGAAAATGGATGTACTTTCCTCCCAGGCCAACCTGGGTGGCTATGTGTCTGTTGTTCTTGGTGCAGAACACCTGGATAAGGTGTTTCCCATGATGACGACTCCGGCAGGTACTATTAAACCGTCGCGGGTTTTTATTATCGGTGTCGGTGTTGCCGGTTTGCAGGCCATTGCCACTGCCAGGCGCCTTGGTGCCCGGGTAGAGGCCTTTGATACCCGGCCGGTTGTTGAAGAACAGGTCAAGTCTCTGGGCGCTAAGTTTGTCAAAGTGGACCTCGGTGATACAGGTCAGACCAAGGACGGCTATGCCGTGGAACTGACTCCGGAACAGATGGCCAAGCAAAAAGAGGAGATGGTCAAGGCCTGTGCCAGGGCTGACGTGGTTATTACTACGGCGCAGTTGTTTGGTCGTCCGGCACCGCGTATTGTTGATCACGCTATGATTGGAGATATGCAACCGGGCTCAGTTATTATCGACATGGCCGTGGAGACCGGCGGTAATGTGGAAGGGGCGGAAGTGGACAAGATTGTTGAGATCGAAGGCGTCAAGGTTATTGGCCTGGGTAATTTGCCCGGCCGGGTAGCCGAGACTGCCAGTCAGATGTACTCGTCCAATCTCGGCAATTTTGTTGATCATTTCTGGGACAAGGAGGCCAAGGTCTTCAACATGGACCTGGAAGATGAGATCATGCAGGGTGCCTTGATTACCCATAAAGGTGAGATCGTCAGCGAGATGTATAAGTCCATTATGAACAAGTAAAGAGGATAGAGATGGAACCGATATATTTAACCTTTGTTTTTGTGTTGGCAATTTTTCTGGGCTTTGAGCTTATATCCAAAGTGCCGTCCACCTTGCATACTCCTCTGATGTCCGGGGCAAATGCAATTTCAGGTATTACCCTGATTGGCGCGATAGCCTCCATGAAAACAGGCAATCATGCATTTTCAGCCATTCTGGGCACCCTGGCCGTAACCTTTGCCACCATTAATGTGGTTGGTGGTTACATGGTCACCAACCGGATGCTGGAGATGTTCAAGAAAAAAGAAAAGAAAACTGAAGGAGGTGCCCAGTGAGCCCTCTTTTTATCAACTTTGTCTATGTTATTTCAGCGGCTCTGTTCATTTTCGGCCTGAAAATGCTCAGTTCCCCGGCAACAGCCCGGCGCGGCAATCTGCTTTCCGCCCTGGGTATGTTTATTGCCATTGTTATTACCCTGCTGGCTGCCGGGCTTGATTATAAATGGATCATCCTTGGTATGGCTGTTGGTGGTGCTATTGGTGTTTATGCCGCTGTAAAGGTGGAAATGACCTCTATGCCTGAAATGGTTGCCCTGTTCAACGGCTTTGGTGGTATCTCCAGTCTGCTGCTGGCCTGGGCGGAATACCATCAGCACCCAAAACTGTCGGTCTTTATTGCCATTGTTGCCTTCTTATCCGCATTTATCGGTGGTATGACCTTTACCGGCTCCATGGTGGCCTTTGGTAAGCTCTCCGGCAAGATCAGCCAGAAGTCGGTCCTCTTTAAGGGGCAGCATCTTGTCAACGCCGGTATTCTGGTAACCGCTTTAGGAGCGGCCGCTCTGTTTTGTATGAATCCGGGCAGCGGCATGGGTTATGCACTGTTTGTTCTCATTGTACTGGTTGCCCTCGGCTTTGGCGTGACCTCCACCATCCCTATCGGTGGTGCTGATATGCCGGTAGTCATTTCCCTTTTAAACAGCTATTCCGGTATTGCTGCCTGTGCGGCCGGTTTTGTTATTTCCAATAACATCCTTATCGTTGCCGGTGCATTGGTTGGTGCCTCGGGTATGATCCTGACCAATATTATGTGCAAGGCCATGAACCGGTCTCTGGCCAATGTCCTGTTTTCCGGTTTTGGTACTGCCACTGCCGGTCAGGGTGCGGGCGATGGTCCCCAGGGTGAGACACGTCCTGCTTCGGCTGAAGATGTTTATTACATCTTAGAGGCCGCTGATTCAGTGGTATTTGTGCCGGGTTACGGCTTGGCGGTTGCCCAGGCCCAGCACGTGGTCAGGGAACTCGGCGACTTGCTTGAAGCAAACGATACGGAAGTTTCCTATGCCATCCATCCGGTTGCCGGTCGCATGCCCGGCCACATGAACGTTTTGCTGGCCGAGGCCAACGTACCCTATGATCAGCTGGTGGAGATGGATGACATTAATCCGCGCATGGACAGCGTGGACGTATGCGTAGTCATCGGTGCCAATGATGTTGTTAACCCGGCCGCACTTGACGATGAGTCGAGCCCGATTTATGGAATGCCTATTATTGAGACCCACAGGGCAAGGACCGTAATCGTGTTGAAACGGTCCATGAATCCCGGTTTTGCCGGAATTCAGAATGCACTGTTCTTTGCAGAAAACGCACGTATGTACTTTGGCGATGCCAAGGCCTCTATCCAGGCCCTGGTTGCCGAATTCAAGAGTGACTGATTAATATCTTGCCCCCGGGTATTCATCCGGGGGCATTTGAATTCTTCAACAGGAAAATGTTAAAGTTTTGCAATTCAAAAAAAGGCTCAACCTGGTGCCCTGTTATCATTCTGGTGTATTTTGTTATAAATATCAGGGTGGAACAGGTATAGCAACTTCATTTGAACGGGCTTTGGATGGATTGGTCGGCGGGGCAGTGCTTCTGGTTTTGATCTATATTGGTGCTCGTTTTTTCAAGATTTTGAATCCGGCAGACAGCAAAGATCTCCCGGTTAGGGCCTGTTAAGAAATAAGTGTTGCATTTAGGCGCTCTGATTTGGGTTAGATTTGTACGATTTGATTGCACAAAACCGGAGGCGTAGCATGGCTACGTTGAGGATTTTGTAATTGAAAATCGTACAAATATGACCTGAAGCAGAGATGCATAGGTGTGACACTTATTTCTTAACAGGCCCTTAGCTGTGACGACTGGGAAAAGCAATAGAGTCGTTGCTTTGCTGTAGGTGTAGCCCGTAGTTTTCAGCCACCGGTTAGTATAGTTATACTGTGTTTCAGATGGGCGATCAGGGAAGGATAGTCTGTGTCATGATCAAGCTGTTTAGCCTGTTGCTCTATTGTAGAGGCGGTATCTGCGAGTTCAAATAGTCCCAGATTGAGCAGGGCTCCCTTTACCTTGTGTCCGGTAACTCCCAGTCCGGACAAATCCCCTTCTGCCTCCATTTCTTCAAGAGTCTGCAGGTGGCTCTCAAGGGAGGCAAGAAAACGGGGCAGGATTGCGTTGATTTTGTCATCTTTGAGCAGGTAGGAAGTTTTCATATGCTCCCGTATCACCTGCATGTAAGTTTCTCTGTCCAATCGTTTTCTCCATTCCTCAGCATGGATGTAAAGGTTATATCTCATGTATTGTATAGTTTTTTCTTTCTCTGTCCAATGAAATTTTCCTACTTATAATGGTTGCCCTGCAGCAGAAATTTTTAAAAATGCTTACCGGACCCTGCCGTATCAATGCAGGAGCCAGGATGGTGGTGGCGGTTTCGGGCGGTCCGGATTCAATGGCCCTGCTTCATTTGTTAGCTGGGGTGCAGAAGCAGCTTAATCTTTTTCTTACTGTTGTCTGGCTGGATCACGGTCTGCGACCAAAAGAGACGCTGCTGGAAGAGCAGGTTGTTGCCGGGGCCGCTGAAACTCTGGGGATACCTTTTGTTGCCGGGCAGCTGGATGTGGCAGCTGTTGCAGCCAAGCAACATCTTTCCATTGAGCATGCTGCCCGGAACCTGCGATACAGTGCCCTGCGTGAAGTTGCAGGCGACTGTCAGGCGGAGTGCATTGCTGTGGCCCATACTGCCGATGACCAGGTTGAGGAAATTCTCCTCCGATTGTTGCGAGGCAGTGGACGCAAGGGGTTGTCAGGGATGATCATGCGCAACGATGATCTGGTACGACCACTCTTGTGCACAGACAAGGCTGAACTGCTTGGCTGGCTGCAGGGTAGGGGGATTGAATATTGCCTTGATTCCTCCAATGAGGATCTGAAATTTCTTCGTAACCGGGTACGGCTCCAGCTACTGCCTTTTCTGGAAGAGCATTTTGATGCGGGTATTAGAAAAGCTCTGCGCAAGACAGCCGACAGCCTGGCAGAAGATGAACAACTGCTTGCAGAGTTGACTGGAGCCGCGATCGTTGAGGTTGTTCGAAAGGGACAGGACGGGCCGGCAACAAATGAATCCGTGCAGATTTTGCGTCAACCTTTCTGTAAGCTTCATGTATCCCTGCAGCGCAGAGTTGTTGAACAAGTGCTCTGGCAGATGGGTGCCAGGGCTGAATATGACCATATTCTGCTTATAATTAAAGCTGCTGCCGGTGGCAGGAACAACAGTGAGCTGCACTTCAGTCGCGGCCTGCGGCTCGGTGTGTACCGTGAGTACCTGGAATTGTCCTACCCGGCAGGCCGCATTCCCTGGCGTGGACGCCTTTTTTCATAACGTCCTCACCTTAAGTGAGAGGTTACGGGGTGTTGTTTTTGAAATGATTAATCCAGGAAGAGGTTTTCTCCAGAGCCCAGTCCTTGGGATGCAGAGGAGGAGACTCTGTCAGCGTTTCGATTGTAGTATGCGGATCGAGCCGGTCATACACCCGTACCCAGAAGCAGCGACGTTCAGGGAAAACCTCGCAGTATCCTTTCCGGCTGCCGCCGCAGGGGCCGTTGACCAGCTGTTTGGGGCAACCGGACTGGGGGCAGAGATAGGCAGACCTGGCCAGGGTGCAGTCACCACACATCCTGCAGTTGAACAGGAGTCGTTTAATCAACCGTTCCACAGCGCGCAATATTTTGGTGCGGTATGTTCCCCGGTCACAGAACAGACAGAACTTGCCAAACAGCCTGCCGGTAAACGTCTGCTCGGAAAAGAGCAGGTGGTGGCTCAGCTCATGTACCTTTGCTGCTCCGGGTCTGGCTCCCGGGGTCAGGGGTGTCATTTTCGGTTTTTCCGCTCCCTTCTGCTCTGACGAGAAAAAATACCAACTGTCTTTTATCGGATAATCACAGTCAGGATCCGACAGTTCGGAGGCCCTTTCCATCTGTTCAACTCTGTCCAAAACATGTTGAATATCCTCAAAGTCCAAGCAGTTTCCACCAAGATGTACTCCCTGGAAACCTAATTCTTTCAAGCAGACAATCATTGCCGCAGCCCTGTTTAAGCGAGCTTTGGTATCTCCTGCAGCAGCCTCATGCTCCATTTTAGCCACCAGTTCATCTGCAACCAGGACGCCCGGGATCCTGCCTGTTGCCATGGCCCGTGTCACCAGCAGGGAGGGAATGAACACGTTGGCAAGTACCGGCAGGTCAATGTCATTTTGCTTAAGAAAAGCCATCAACTCTGTAAATTTGCGTTTGTCATAACCAAGCTGGGTAATGATAAAGTCGGCCCCGGCCCGCACTTTGTGCAGCAATTTGGCATATTGCCAGACCTGTTCCGCCTCAGTGGTTTTGAACGGAGAAACCACGCAACCCTTGAACAGGATAGGTGACGGGAGTTGTTCCTGCTTTTTTTCTAATTGATGATCAGGATAATAGCCATTTTCCACGTCATGCATGAGTTGCAGGGCCTGGATAGTGTCCAGATCATAGACCGGTCTGGCCTGTCCGTAATAACCAGGTTTAGGATAATCACCGCCCATTACCAGTAGAGAATGCATCAGCATCCGCTGGTACAAGAAGATGTGACTTGCCACCTGGCTCCGGTTTTTATCCTTTAAAGAAAAATGAATGAGTGGTTCAATCCCGATCTGCAGCAGTTCCTCTCCGATTGCCGCCGGTGCCAGAGCGGAATTGCCGCCCGGGTTATCGGTGATGGACAGGGCTTTGATTCTGCCATCCGCCTTTGCCTTCCTGGAAAAATCCAGCAACCGATCAACCTGTTTGCCGCCGAATCCCTGGCCGGGAACCAGTTCATAGGCAATGGTGAATTCATTCGGGTTGGTAAGCGATGTTCTGAACTGGTTTCTTTCTGGCATAATTATACAGGGGCTTGGAATTAGGGATCAGCTATAAGTTAAGTTAGAGCCGGCAGGATCGGGTATGGCTGATTTTTTGTAATTTTGTTAGGCTCACTGTTACCTCGTTCCCACGCATATTGAAATGCATATGCTCTCTATATGCATACACTATAACCGGTTGTCAGAGGAATAAAAAAAGTGGAAAACGGCCTTATTGAACAATCCTGTCAAATGTTGGGCATCAGCTGGCAGTTTAAAGAGATACAGGTAGAATC
>JAYEKB010000371.1:0-8943 GCA_034660835.1 Thermodesulfobacteriota bacterium | reverse complement strand
CGACCGCACCTGCTTTGTCGCTGCAGGAGCAGGCATAGGCAACTATCGGAGTCTGCGCTTACCTGCCTACTCCTGCGCTCAGCGCATCTGCAGCCGCCTCGACTTGTGAAATATGCGGGCTAAGGGCCTGTTAAGAAATAAGTGTTGCATTTAGGCGCTCTGATTTGGGTTAGATTTGTACGATTTGATTGCACAAAACCGGAGGCGTAGCATGGCTACGTTGAGGATTTTGTAATTGAAAATCGTACAAATATGACCTGAAGCAGAGATGCATAGGTGTGATACTTATTTCTTAACAGGCCCTAATCAGGAAAAGTGGTAGATATATCTGCACATCACGAAAGGTTGTTATTGGTTGGACTTGGAAATCACAGCTTTTTCTGGTATAATTAAAAGATTATACTTTTCCTTCAAAACAGTTCACAGGATACAATACCATGACAAAAATTATTGCTCTTGCAGGTAAGGGAGGTACAGGAAAAACAACTACCTCTGCCCTACTGCTCAAATACCTGACTTCCCGCAACATGACTCCGGTTCTCGCCGTGGATGCTGATGCCAATGCCAATCTTAACGAGCTGCTTGATCTGGATGTCGGTGCGACTCTGGGCCAGATCCGTAAAGACCTTAAAGGGGATATGCCGTCCGGCATGAGTCGGGATCAATACATGGAAATGAAGATTCACCAGTCCCTGATTGAAGAGTCCGGATTCGACCTGATGGTCATGGGACAACCTGACGGACCGGGTTGCTACTGTGCAGCCAACCAGTATCTGGCCATGACCATGGATAAACTGGCTGAAAATTATAAGTATATCATCGTGGATAACGAAGCCGGCATGGAACACTTGAGCCGAATGAATCTGCGCAGTATTGATTACCTGCTCATTGTCTCTGATCCTTCTGCACGCGGCATTATGACAGCCCGACGCATTGCTGATATCACAGGTCCCCTGCAACTGGAAGTGAAACATCAATACCTGCTGGTTAATCGAGCTCCGGACCCGGTCACTCCTGCTCTGCAGGAAAAAATAGATGAGGCTGTTGCCGAGGCCGACCTGAACCTGGCCGGCATTATCTCCTCCAGTGATGACTTGATCAACCAGGAGCTCAGCGGTAAATCCTATCTCCAACTTGGTGAAGACAGCACAGTCATCAAACAGGCCTTTGCCATTTTTGATACAATTTTTGCTCAGTAACCGCTAAATCTCCCCCATGGATACTACAGAAAATACCAATCAGGTCATGGTTGACCTTACCAGGGTAACCAGAGCCTTTCCGCCGGACGTACAGGCGCTGGTAGATGTCTCCCTGCAGGTTAACAGAGGTGAAATGCTTTTTTTGACCGGCATGAGCGGAGCCGGAAAAACCACCCTGCTGCGCATGATCAGCGGTATTGAAAAACCAACTAAGGGATATGTTGAAGTATCCGGTATGGATCTAAGTAAGATCTCACGCGCAAGGCTCCAGAAACTGCGCCGTCTTATCGGTGTGGCCTACCAGGATTTTAAATTATTACCCGAGCGAACCGTAGCCCAGAATATTGCCATATCCATGGAGGTGGCATATCAAAGCAGACTCTTTATTCGCAAACAGACCAGAGATCTACTGGCCCAGCTGCACATCGATGATAAGCATAATACCAGGGCCGACAAACTCTCCCGGGGTGAACAGCAACGGGTTGCCATTGCCCGGGCAGTTGCCAATAAACCAGATCTCATCCTGGCCGATGAGCCAACCGGCAATCTTGATGCAGAGAATACTGAGTTGGTTATGAATCTCTTTCACCGCTGCAATGAAGGCGGTACAACTATCCTGATTGCCACCCATGACAGCTCTATTTACAACCGACCCGACAGCAGAGTTGTTACGCTTGATAGTGGACGGATTGTGGCAACAAAACCGGATGCAGAAAAGGATATCTCTGAATCCGTACAGTACGAGCGGGACGGGGATGGAGCATGAATTTTCTTTTTGCTGTCTTTAGTCAGGCAGGGCGCAATCTGCTGCAGACCTGGCGCACTCAAATACTCTCCCTGATGACTATCACTTTATCAGTGCTGATCTTTTCTTTTTTTTACCTGGTCTACACCAATGCGCTGCAGGCAGGTGAACAATTAGGGGACGATCTCCGCCTCATCGTCTACCTGGACGAAGAAGCCGCTCCTGCTCTGCAGGATCAGTACCGTGACAGAATCCTGAAATTCGACAGGGTTGAAAAAATTGAATTCATTTCAAGCCTGCAGGCCTTTAATCGATTCAAGGAACAACTGAATGAAGACCAGGACGTACTGCATGATATCCCCCGGGATTTCCTTCCTCCATCCATTGAGGTACACCCGGTCAGGTCCCTGGATACGCTGTCCAGGATAAAACGGTTTTCCGACTATCTGCAGACTTTGCCCGGGGTCATCAAGGTACAGTACGGCAGGGAATGGGTGGAACGATTCTACACGTTTATTGAGCTGTTACGCATCGTTGTCATCCTTTCCGGCAGCCTGCTGGTCCTGACCACAACATTTATGATGGCCCATTCCATTCGCCTTACCCTGCTCACGCGCCAAAAAGAACTTGAACTCCTGCACCTGGTCGGGGCGAGCAATAGTTATATCCGTATGCCCTTTTTTCTGGAGGGCGCCCTGCTCGGTCTCTTTGGTTCAATTGCCGGCATGGCAGCGCTGTACATGTTGTTTAACTGGATACAGTTGCGCTTTGCCGGCTCGGCCATGCTCGGCATGTTTTCTTTCAACTTCTTTCCTTTGCCGATAATTGCCATCATTATTACCATGGCCGTGATTCTCTGTGCCTGCGGCAGTTTTTTCTCCACCAGAAAAATTCTCATCCGATGATCTGGAAGATTCATCACCTGCTACGATCAATTTCTACGCTGTTGTTGTCTATAGTGCTTTCTGCTGCCCTGCCCCACTTTGCACAGACGGCTGACAACAAGCAAGCAGCAAAAAATGTTACGATTGACATCGGCAGACTGCACCAGGGAATAGTAAAACACCAGGATAAAATTCGTCAGAGCGACGAAAAAAAAGTCAGTGTATTGGATGAACTTGAGCAAATTGACAACAATATCCGGCAGCAGAAGGAAAAAATTGCGACCCTGCACGATCAACTGCTTTCCCAGGAAAAACTGATCACCCAGAAAGAGGAAGAACTTAAACAGGCTGAAGTTGCCCGTGATACTGTACTGGAGCACCTGCAGAAACGGCTGGAATCTTTCTACCTGATGGGGAAAACCGGCATTCTCAATGTAACCTTTTCCAGCAGGAACCTCCCTGAACTTATGCTTTTTTCTGATTCCTATAAACGTTTAATCTCTTATGACCGATCGGTCATTGACAAGTACAGGGAGACAGTGGGAGAGCTTCAGCGGGCCAGGCAAACCCAGGAACTGGAAAAATCTATCATGCAGGACTTTATTGGGCAGGCTGAGGAAGAAAAAAAAGCATTATACGCACTGCGCATGGATAAGGAAACGTTGCTGGCCAGGATTAAAACCCAGAAAGGTCTCTATGAACTCGCCCTGAAAGAGATGCATAAGGCAGAATCGGACCTGGGGCAAACTCTTGCAAGTATCAAGAAAAAGCAGGAAATCAAGAGAATCGGCTTCCTCCTGAATAAAGGAAAACTGCCCCCTCCTGTTAAGGGAACTCTTGTTCATGGATTTGGGGAAATCCCCCGCAAGGGTCTCAGAAAAAGTGAAAAAACGAAAGGCATCACCATTAAAACCAGCGTGGATGCGACAGTCCGTGCTGTTTACAAAGGAAAAATAGTCTTTGCCGGCTACAAACGTGGATTCGGCAAAATGGTCATCATCAATCACGGAGTCAAGCACTACACTGTCAGCTCACGTCTGGACACCATTCTGGTTAAAAAAGGGAGCAACGTCGCCCAGGGAAAAAAGATTGGAACCACCGGTGGTATGGCGACCTTGTTTGAGCGCGGCCTCTATTTTCAAGTCAGGCATGAGTCCAAGCCCCTTGACCCACTTAAATGGCTGAAATCAGGATCGTATTCTAAAAAATAGCAATCAGCAGCTTCTGAGAAATACAATGAAAACTCTTGTGGTGTCCGCTGACTATCTGCTATACATTATACCACTGATAACAAAGATCTTAAATCGATGCCCCACTGCTCAACATCTGCCGTCTATCTAACCTTTTTTGTCTTGGAACCTTTCATGAAAAGAATATGTCTTCTGCTCTGTTTTCTTCTCGTTCTATCTGCCGGATCGCTCTCTGCCGAGACTGACAACCAGCAGCAGGAAACAGATACCTACCAGAACCTTGAGACTTTTGCCAACATCCTGAACCTCCTGCAGCAACACTATGTTGAGGAAATCAAAAGCCGTGATGTCATAATTGGTGCCATTAACGGCATGTTGATCTCTTTGGATCCCCACTCCTCCTATATGTCTCCCGAAGATTTCAAAGAGCTGCAGGAGGAAACCAAGGGCAGTTTCAGTGGTATCGGCATTGAAATTACGGTTCGTGACGGAGTGCTGACCGTTGTTTCCCCCATTGAGGGCACACCGGCTTACCGGCAGGGACTGCAGGCGGGTGACCAGATCATCAAAATTAATGGTCAACTCACAAAAAACATGACCCTGATGAATGCGGTAAAATTACTTCGCGGCAACAGGGGGGATGAGGTGACCATCTCCATTCACCGTAAGGGGTTGCAGGGCTTGCAGGACATTGTCCTTGTGCGTGATGTCATCCCGGTTCACTCCGTAAAAACCATGGTACTCGACCCTGGCCTGCTCTATGTCCGGATTACAAACTTTCAGTCCACCACTACTCGTGATGTCAGGAAAGCCTTACAAAATGGAGAGAAGAAACAGCCGATAAATGGACTGATCCTTGACCTTCGAAACAACCCGGGCGGGTTGCTTGACCAGGCAGTTAAAGTTTCGGATATATTTCTTGATAAGGGCATCATCGTTTCCACTAGAGGACGGAATTCGGACGAAGATATGATTTTTGAAGCACACCGGGGAACCGGAAGGTATGTTTTTCCCATGATCGTGCTGGTCAATGGCGGCTCTGCCAGTGCCTCTGAGATCGTTGCCGGAGCCCTTCAGGATCAGGGCAGAGCCATTATCGTCGGTACACAAACTTTTGGAAAAGGATCGGTACAGACCATTGTCCCACTTCCCGATGGCGCCGGATTACGCTTGACCACTGCCCGCTACTATACTCCCAGCGGTGATTCCATCCAGGCCACCGGTATTACTCCGGACATGGTTGTCCCCTTTGATAAATCTGCAGATAACGAGACTGGTGGTGATACCAACAGATCGCTCAGGGAAAAAGACCTGCCCCATCATTTTGAAAACAATAATGGGAAGGAGAAAGAAAAGAATAAACCGGCAGATTCGGAACAACAGGAGATTAAACAACGGCTGGCAATGGATAACCAGCTGCGAACAGCCTTATACCTCATGAAGAACCTGAATAAAACATCGGCACAGGTGACGGATTGAGAACTATACTGTTAAAATTCAATAGATTATGCGACCATATAATTGTCGCTGGGATATCCAGTTTGAATGTGTTCTAACTTTATTAGCAAATCAGCGAAATCTGCATGAGCGACACTTATCCCGCATGTAATTCGTGAGTTCACCTTGAGCAAAAGCTTTCTCCTTCACTTTCGGCCCCGGCGAGTACCCCCAGATGGGCTACGCTTTACACTTACCTGGGGGCTTGGCGGCATGGCGGCCCTTATGGTCGTGCTGCAGCTGGCAACAGGGTTGTTACTGGCCTTCTTCTATGAGCCGTTGCCTGTTTTAGCTTACGACTCGGTTCAGCATATCCAGTCCACTGTTTTTTTAGGACGACTTGTGCGCAATATGCATCACTGGACCGGCCACGCGCTGTTAGTTGTGGTGTTCCTGCATCTGCTGCGTGTCTTTTTACACGGCGCATTTTATCCTCCCAGGCACCGCAACTGGCTTGTAGGTCTGGGGCTTGCTGTTTGCATCCTGACAGCTAACTTCAGCGGCTACCTGCTGCCCTGGGATCAACTTTCCTACTGGGCCGTTACCATTGCCACCTCAATGCTCGGGTATATTCCCGGCATAGGAACATCACTGCTGGAAATGATACGAGGAGGCAGTGAGGTGGGTACGGCTACGCTCCAGTTGTTTTATTTCGTTCATACCATCCTTGTGCCGGCTGCTCTTTTTCTGTTCATGGCCTATCATTTCTGGTATGTGCGCAAGGCAGGCGGTGTTCTGATCCCCGCTACGAAACATACGACGAACAAGGTCAAAAAAAAATCCGTCCCAATTGGTGAATTACTGATCCGGGAAATGGCATTTGCGGCTGTGGTGACCTGTATCATACTGCTCTTTTCCATGTTTGTTGATGCTCCGCTGGGGAATATGGCGAATGCTGAAGTAACACCTGCAAGCGTGAAGGCTCCCTGGTATTTTCTGGGCGCGCAGGAACTCCTGCTCCATGTCCATCCGCTTGTTGCGGTCTGTGTGCTTCCCCTGTCCATCAGCCTTTTTCTTATCCTCCTGCCTTTTGGCAAGAACACAACAGGCAAACCAGGCAGACTGGTTTCAACAGTGTTTATCGGAGGAACTCTTTTTCTGCTGGCACTGACAGTAACCGGCATCTGGTTCCGAGGGCCGGGAATGATATGGGTGTGGCCATGGTAAAAACAAAAACTTCTTCCCGCCGGAGCTTTCTCACCAGGATCTGGATCGGCCTGGGATTTGCTGCATTGCTGCAATTTCTGGCAGGCGCTGCCTTTTTTCTTGTCTCCGGCAGAAAACAAACGAATGAGAACACACCACAGCTTATCGCATCCGGTACAATTGCTGACTTTGCGCCCGGCTCTGTTACGCTGATTGCTAAAGGCCATCTCTATCTCAGCCGGCTTGATGATGGTGGCTTTCTCGCCATTTCAAGGAAATGCACCCACCTGAGCTGCGCAGTGCCGTGGATTGATGAACGCAAGCAGTTTGAATGCCCTTGCCATGCCTCTGTCTTTGATAGTACAGGAAACGTAATCAAGGCTCCGGCGCCAAGGGCTCTTGATCTGTTTCCTATCTCCTTTGAGCGCAACATGATCATGATCGATATCAGCAAACCCATTAAACGGTCTACTTTTTCTGCTGAACAACCGGCCTATCCGCAGGAACTTGGGTAAAAAATGCAGAGCTGGAAGATTACCGGCATTTTTGCCACCCTTATAATTGTCTTCTCTCTGCCGCTCTACGTGCTTAAGGAACGAAAAAGGCTCTCTGCACCGGAAATAATCCATGCGGCAACCTTTGTCACCAGTTCAGCCTGCGCTAAATGTCATAAAAAAGAATATGAGGAGTGGCAGAATTCTCATCATGCCAAGGCCATGGCCGTTGCTACTGATGCGACAGTGCTTGGCAATTTTGATAATGCAGTATTTGAAAAGTGGGGTGTTAAATCCCGTTTTTATCGCCGGGATGGTCGGTTCTTTGTCCATACCAGCGGACCCAATGGGAAAATGGCTGAATTTGAAATCAGCCACACCTTTGGCTGGTACCCGTTGCAGCAATATCTAATCCCTTTTCCAGGGGGTCGAATGCAGTGTCTGCCCATTGCCTGGGACGACCGGGAAAAAAAATGGTTTCACCTCTATCCTGATCTGGATCTGGATCCTGCAGAGTGGATCTACTGGACCAACCAGGGCCAGAACTGGAATTCCATGTGTGCAGACTGTCATTCCACCAGGCTGCAAAAGAACTATGATCCGGTCGCGGACACCTACAATACTCAGTGGGCTGAGATTAATGTGGGCTGCGAAGCCTGCCACGGGCCGGGATCAAAACACCTTGCCTGGGGAGAGCTGCCTGAACCGGCACGACCACAAGATGATGACGGTCTGGTGGTGCAGACTTCGGCAATAAGCAACCGGCAGCAGGTAGAACTGTGCGCCCCCTGCCATTCCAGGCGTTCCATGCTGGGAGACTATTCCCATTTGCAGCAAAATCTGCTTGATACTGAGACCCCCAGACTGCTTGAGGATAGACTGTACTACGCTGACGGCCAGATTTTAGATGAGGTCTATGTATACGGTTCCTTTGTACAGTCAAAAATGTATGCAAATGATGTGCGTTGCTCTGACTGCCATAATGTACACTCCATAAAACTGAATCAGGAGGACAATACACTCTGCCTGCAATGTCATCAGGCCCCTGTCTATGATACCAAACAACACCATTTTCATAAAAAAGAGGGCGAAAAAGGTGATCCAATTAAAACTACAGAAGGTACTGTTCTGTTTGAGGTGGGCAGTGGTGCCCTGTGCGTAGAGTGCCACATGCCGGGCCGATTGTATATGGTCAACGATTACCGCCCGGATCACTCCATCCGCATACCGCGTCCGGATTTAAGCGTTGCATTGGGCACGCCCAATGGCTGCAACCGTTGCCATGTTGACAAGACAAACGAATGGTCTGCCGAATACACCCAAAAATGGTATGGCAGTAAACAGAAATTCCATTTTGGAACCACCTTTACTGCAGCTCGTACTGTTGAGCCTCAGGCGAGAGAGGAATTGATTCAAATTGTCTCGGACAACCTGTCGCCCATCCTTGTTCGGTCAACAGCCCTCTCGCTGCTGGGCAGGTATCAGGGAGACGAGGTCGTTGCTGCATTCAGACAGGCCCTGGCAAGTGATGAAGCCATTCTCCGCAGGACAGCGCTCTTGAACCTGCCCCGCCTCGACCCTGATAAGCAAATGGAGATGGCAGGGCCATTGCTGAACGACCCGGTCAAAGGGGTGCGGATTGAAGCGGCCAGAACACTAACACGTATCCCTGCTGATCAGCTTGCCGGAAACCTGCAGGAACCATTTACGCGTGCTTTAAAAGAGTTTGAGACGACCGCACTCTATTCAGCAGATTTTGCTGCATCCAGGCTTAATCTCGGAGCGCTG
>JAYEKB010000370.1:0-2014 GCA_034660835.1 Thermodesulfobacteriota bacterium | reverse complement strand
CCGGCCTGCCGAGCGCGTGCAGAATTTTGCCCATGGCACAATGCTTGAATACCGGCTGCATGTGATCCCGGTCACGATCCTGCTCTATAACCTTTACCATCAGATCGTGGCTGCGGCCGGCCATGCCGTTGTCCAACAGACAGGAGGCCAGATGATACATGGCCTTGATGTACTTGGGAAACTGCTGATGGTGGAGCTTCATGGTCTCGGCATCCTTACGTTCCCAGTTGGCTATTGCCTGCTCAAACAGCGGAATTGCCCGGCGTGTCTTCTTCTCGATTTCCTTGTATAAAACTCCGTGCCGGTAAAAGAACGTCACCGATTCGGGCCGTAGTCTGCAGGCATGCTGAAAATGGGTATGGCCTGTCTCCAGCAGACGTTTTTTTTCCCGGCGCGCCATCGGCTGCCGGGAGGTTCGGGCAGTAAACAGGGCATCCAGTGCCGTATATGCCATGCTGTAATGGGCCATGCCGTTTTCCGGATCCTGCTCTGTGACCGGGGTCAGACAGGCGATTGCCTCAGCATGGCGGCCTGCCCTTCCCAAGGCAAAGCCGACCTTGAGCCGCACTTCACCGGCCATGCCGCTGTCTTCAAGTTCCGGCAGTTTATCCGCCACCGGATGAAACAGGCCGATGATGTCATCCCACCTGTTTTCCGACTGCAGCTCCGAAATCTCATTCAGTACCCGATCATGGTCCCGCTGCAGCTGATCACCGGACCAGGGGCTGGCTGCCTGATCAGTCAGAAAGTCAGCACCGGTATCGGTACCGGCAGCCGGACGTTCCGGTTCCTGCGCAAGATCAACATGGCCGACCACGCGGGCCCGGCTGTCCATACTGTCAAGGGAAAGGGCGTTTGCTGTCATAATCCTGCCTCCTCGTAAAACAAGAGTAATAAATTGCTTCTATTCTCTGTTACGGTCAGGAAAATGATTTTTTCGAATTATTTTGGAGGGGGAGTGGGAGCTATCCATGGAAAAGATTTTCTTGCAAAACAGCAGTGGCATAGACCGCCGAATCCAGCGGCAAGAGCATTAACCAGTGGGCTTGCCGGGGTTCTTGACAAAGCCGAGCATTCCCATTGATCTGCTCTCCTTTTCAAGCGTGAGACAGTCACCGGTTTTCAATGCTGGTCTGGAGAACATTCTTTTTTGCGCTACAGCTCGGTTCGGACCTGCCAGAGAGTAATAAATAGAACCTCTAAGTGTCAGCCCTGTGGTTGAAAGGTAAACAGCTTTATTGGGACATGATTTTGATAATGACTAAAATCTTTGTCTGTCGTAAAAATTTGGACTTGCAGCCGATAAGCAACTGAGCAAATTAAGAAATCTATATGTGAACCTTGCACACCATTCTTGCGGCAAATATTTGAAAATTTTGCTGCTTGAATATAGTCCTCATCAATTATTGGTGCATTCTCGAAATATTTCAGTTTCTCACTGAGCCTCTCAAATTTCTTTATTTCGCTATATCCAGATAAAACTTCCTGGCGAACAGGACCAATTATGAGAACCCCTTGATCGACAATTAATTTTTCAAGCTCTCTTACATGCTGCTCAAATCTGCCTCTTTCTGACCTGAGTGCATATGACCAGATAGGGGTGTCGACTAATACTTTCAACTCTCTCTCCCCTTTTTGTAATCATAATCTTGATCCGGATCTAATTTGCCAAAGAGTTCAAGGATTTCCTTTTGCTTTCTGCGGTTCACAAACTCCTTGAGGGCAATATTGACCGTATCCTTTTTTGTTTTAAGACCGCTCACCAATAATGCCTCTTGTAATAATTGATTATCGATTGCTAAATTTGTAGCCATGGCACACCTCCTTTCTTTGCTACATTACGACACACAATGAGATGTGTCAATCGTCGATCATATTCTTGTATTTACAGAGTTCAGATGGCCCTGATTCGGCCCGGAAATGAACGTATAGATCGGTGAAGATGTGGGTAAAAACACCAAGTCGTAATCCCCTCTAATCGGGGCATGTGTTCTGTCAGTATGGTACCGTGTAG
>JAYEKB010000369.1:0-8982 GCA_034660835.1 Thermodesulfobacteriota bacterium | reverse complement strand
GAGCATAGATCATGGCCAGCCTGGCACAGACATATGCTTTACGTTATGCTTGCCCAACAATTTATTTACAGTGTAAAACGAAATAAAAAAAAAGCTGTTTGACGCTACCCCTTATCAAAAAACTACTGGAGGTCATCTTGCCTTTACGCTCTGTAACACGGGCGGGAACTTTTATGATTATTGAGTATATTGTAAAACGAAATTATGCTGCATACCAGAGTCCCAGAAAAAAGCAGGTTGCATTGGCTGAAAAGTTAGGCGTTCAAGTGTCGCTGTAGTGATAATGAAATGTTTACTTGCCTTCCAGTAAGGCAAGTGGCAAGACAAGAGACCGATCCTCAAAATATTGAGGGCCCGTGGTAGGCAGAGGTTGTGTGGCTGCTGTTATCAATGAAATAAGCACCGATCCAGTAACATTTATTTGAAATAACTATTTTTAGTGTAGACTTTATTTGCTTGTGATTTCCGGGGGAGAGTTCCCCCTGACACTTCCTTTGCCTTTTTCGATCGTCTGTCTTATCCAAGTTGGGGTTGAAGATGAATCATCAGTCAAACGCTGAACTGCACCATATTATTGAACAGCAACTGAAATTTGAAGAGCTTTTGCTGGAAATTTCTGCTCGTTTTAGCAGTCTGCCCGTCAAGTCTATTGATGGTGCCATTGAGGACGCCCAACGCCGTATCTGTGAGACTCTGAATCTTGACCTTTCCGCCTTATGGCAGTGGTCGGATAAAGGCCCAGATATCATGACCATCACCCACCTTTACAGTCCGCCGGACGGCCCTGAGCGGCCGGTGGACATAAATGCTTTAGAGACCTTCCCCTGGTTCCTTGAAAAGGCGCTGGCCGGTGAAACACTGGCTGTTTCCACTGAGCAGTTACCCGTAGAGGCGAACCTGGACAAGGAGAGCCGCCGTTTTTTCGGAGTGAAGTCATCGGTGGTTGTTCCAATTCAGGAAGGTGGCAATCCGATAATGGGCGTCGTGAGCTTTGATACCCTGCATAATGAGCGTAACTGGAGTGAACAGGATGTGCAGCATCTCAAGCTGGTTACAGACATCTTCAGTAATGCCCTGGCACGAAAGCAATCGGAACAGAAAGTCATAGACAGCGAAGCCCGGCTCGCACTGGCGGCAGAGTCCGCTGAGGCAGGAATCTGGGACTTTGATTTTAAAAGTCAAACATACTGGGCCACAGCACGGGCCCTTCAAATTTTCGGATTCGACCCTGATAAGGAAACGATAAGCCAGGAACAGGTTGCACAAACCGTTCATCCCAAAGACCTTGAAAAGTTCAGGCAGGCTATGGCCAAGTCTTTTGAGTCAGGAAAAAAGGTCGAGGTTGAGTTTCGGGTAAGTTCCGGCCCCGGCTCCTGGGCATGGATTTACGGAAAAGGCCAGCCCTACTATCACAGTGACGGTTCCCCCAGCCGCATGCTTGGTGTCTGTATCGACATTACCGAACGGAAACAGATGGAGGAAGACCTGAAAAGCAATCTGGCAGAAGTTGAGCTTCTCAAAAAACAACTGGAGCAGGAAAATTACTATCTCCGCGAAGATCTGTGCCTAGAGCAGGGTTTTGAAAATATTATTGGGCAGAGTAAAGAATTCCAGGCTGTTCTCACATCAGCCAGACAGGTCGCCTCAACCACTGCTACCGCATTGCTCCTTGGTAAAACCGGAACAGGCAAGGGTGTTATTGCCCATGCCATCCACCAGATGAGTGACCGCTGCGATCAGCCCTTTGTCACTGTGAACTGTGCAGCTTTACCCCACAACCTCATTGAAAGTGAGCTGTTTGGCCGGGAAAAGGGTGCTTTTACCGGAGCACATGCCAGACAGGTAGGGCGTTTTGACGTTGCCAATGGAGGGACGATTTTTCTTGATGAGATTGGTGAAATGGGGCTGGAAATGCAGGCCAAACTCCTGAGGGTACTTCAGGAAGGCGAATTTGAGAGGCTTGGCAGCCCTCAATGCGTTAAGGTCGATGTCAGGGTAATTGCGGCAACGGCTCGTGATCTCGGAGATGATGTGAGCAAACGACGTTTCCGGGAGGATCTCTTTTACCGCCTTAATGTTTTTCCAATCATCATCCCACCCCTCAAGCAAAGAAGAGACGACATCCCTCTTCTTGCCCAGTATTTCGTCGAAAAATATAGTCGTAAAATGGGAAAAAAGATCGACCGCATCCCAAAAGCAACACTTGAAAAAATGATGACCTATTCATGGCCGGGCAATGTCAGAGAGCTTGAACATCTTGTGGAACGGAGCATAATCATCAGTTCCGGCAACACTCTTGCTCTCAGTGATCAATGTTTTTCCATGTCGCCCTCTGCTTCAGAGAATAGTACGATGAAAGATCTCCAATCTGTTGAACGAGATCATATCCAGGATGTTCTCAGCCAGACAAACTGGAAGATTGAAGGTGTCGGCGGTGCAGCCTCCATCCTCAATATTCACCCAAGCACCCTACGGTTCAGGCTGAAAAAATTAGGCATCAAGCGACCTGTCTGATCCCACCCCTCAACATTTCACAGAACCTCAGCTTATTGAGGGCATCTTGGGCTGGCTACCATCCTACGATTTCGCACAATTGTTTCCTATCCACTGAGATTAATCGATATTTTCTCCTAACACACTCTTCATCCAGCTTGGAATACTAATTGCTATATAAAAACGGAGGGATTTTCTTTGATCGGCTTGATCAGGCCTCCAGCAAAAAAATATGTGATAACCGTTTGTTACAGTTGTAATCGTCAACCTTGGAAACTGGTAATGGAAGCACCTGAGAGATTACACAGCACCGGGCAAAGCCTGTGGATGGATCATGTCGATCGCGAACAGATCTGTAACGGCTCACTCATACAATATATTAAGGAGGGAGCAATAACCGGCTTATCCCTCTCTCCGCAAGCCATTTGCCATTCAATAAGCAACAGCACGGTTTATGATGATGGGATCTGTAAAAAGCTGGACAACAGTCTGTACGGGGAAGCATTGGTTGTTGACCTGATTCTTGAGGATATCCACCACGCGGCTGACCCGCTTAAATATGTATTCGATCGAACCGACGGGGTTGATGGGTGGGCGACTCTTCCCATATCGCCTTTACTGACAAGTGACCCGGGTACCCTGCTGCAATCGGTCTCTGTTTTACACACACGGGTGAATCGGGCAAACGTACTTATCATGGTTCCTGGTTTACCTGACATGTTAGGGCCAATAGAGGAAATTGTGTTTGCAGGAGTTCCAATCAATATTACTTTCATCTACTCCTGCAATCAATTCCTGAACACCGCTGAGGCCTGCCTGCGAGGTATTAAACGGCGTATCGCATTGGGACTGAAGCCAACAGTTCCCGTCTTCATTTCCATTCCTATCTCTCACCTGGCTGCCGCACTTGCAAAAGAAATAAAACAAGAGGCAGCAACCAGGGCAAGCATCGATATCGCAAGAAGTATCTATAAAACAATGCGGATGCTGCACACATCCCAGCAGTGGGAACGTGCCTATAATGTCGGAGCCCGGCCTTTACGACTGGTCTGGGTCAGTTCGGATGATGAGTCCGCTGCTGTTTCTGACATCTCTCTCTATAATTACCTGGCTGCCCCGTTTACCGTTGTCACAATGTCTGAACGGACCATGGGGGCATTTTTCGATCATGGACATCCTGAGGCGTTGCTGCCTTATGACGGCTATGATTATGAAGAGAATGTGGCCGGCCATCAAAAAGCCGGACGCAACTTTAAGCATTTGGCCGACAGCCTGCAGGAGAAGGCAGCTGCATGGCAGGTAAAAACATGGATCACGCTACTTGATACTGTTGCCCGGAAAAGTGCAAGTTGTACACACGTGGAACCCATTGACCAGTAAGCAATATAAATAAATCGAACCAAAGAATCGGCTTTATGTCTGTTTTGTCTACCCAAAAGGAGGAGGTAGCTTATGAAAACACGAAAACACAAAATGATCGTAACGCTGTTTGCGCTCATGTTTTTTTCTCTCTCATCCACAGTCCATGCTGAGACACAGGCAGTGGATCCTGCTGCCACTGAGATTCTTAAACGTATGACTGACTACCTCGGAAGCCTGAAGCAATTCAGCGTAGAGACGCAAAACACCCTCGAGGATCTTCTTGTCTCAGGACATCGGGTGGATCTTGATATCTCGGCGGATGTAATTCTCAGCCGACCGAATAAGGTGCGCTCAGAGCGTAAGGGCGATCTTGTCAATCATGTTTTCTACTACGACGGCAAGAGCATGACCCTGTATAACCCTTCCTACAATGTGTATGCGAGCGCACCTGTACCCGATACATTCGAGGGCCTGTTCAAATATATGTATGTGAAACTCGGAATCGGTGTCCCGATTTCCGACCTGGTTTACCAGGACGCGTACCCGCTGCTGATGCAGGATGTGAACTATGCCGCAGTCATTGGCAAAAGCTATGTGGGAGGAGTGAAGTGTGATCATCTGCTTTTCAGCCGCCCCGGTGTCGATTTTCAAATCTGGATCAGTGAAGGTAGTAGGCCCTTACCGCTCAAGTATGTCATCACGGGCACGGAAGATACTGAGCGGCTAAGCGTCAGCACAATCATGAGTGACTGGAATGTGGAACCCGGACTAAAAGATGCGCAGTTTAGTTTTGTACCACCTGAAGGAGCCCAGGCGGTATCCTTTATGCAGCAATAATTACATCATAAGGAGAAAAAGCAAATGAATATAGTAATGAAGATTGGTGGGATGATGAGCGTCCTTCTCTTGATGCTCTTTGCCGATATACCGCTTCTGCCGGTGGAGCTGGTACCTGACGCACATGCGATCTTTGGCGTCCGCCGCCGGACAGCTGTTGTGGCTTATTCAGCCGGTGCCGCAAAGGCCAGTAGCGCAAATGCGGCCGCAGCATCCTCCCAGCAGCAAGCTGCCGCTGCCCAGCAACAGGCCGCTGCCGCAGAACGGGAAGCTGCTGCCGCCCAGCAACAGCTCGCGGCATCTCAGGCAGCACAGACTGGATCAAGTCTCCCCATAGGTGCCATGGTGGAGAAATTACCGGAGGGCTGCACTCCCTTCACAATGAGCAACGTACAGTATCAAAAATGTGGTGACGATTTCTACAGGACCGCTTTTCAGGGTAACAAGCTGGTCTTTGTCGTTTCAGAGAAACCTCTTTAACCTCAACACCAAAGAAGGAGACTATGAAAATTCGAATAATTCTTTTTTTATTACTGCTGCCTGCCCTGCTAACATCTCCGGTCTATGCACAGCCCCAGGAGAACCATGCCGTTGCCATTCTAAAAGAGATGTCCGATTATGTGGGCAGTCTGAAAAGTATTGGGCTGACGTTTGACAGTGATATTGAGATTATCACCCCGCAGCTTGAGAAGATCCAGTTCACCAACTCCGGCGAGGCATTGCTGCAGCGTCCGGATAAACTGCGCGCCCACCGCATAAGCGGTCACGCCGACGTATCAATGTTTTTTGACGGTAAGAGTGTCAAGGTCTACGAAAAACATGTTAACGGGTATGCTCGGTTCGATGCTCCGGGGAATGTCGACCAGCTCATTCACATGCTCATAGAAGGGCATGGGGTTGCGCTGCCGGGGGCTGATCTGCTCTTAACAGATTCTTTTGAGGTGTTCTCAGCCGACATTATGGAAGCCAAGCTTATCGGCACCGGCATCATCGACGGTGTGGAGTGTGACCATCTTGCCTTCCGTAACTTCGATACCGACTGGCAGCTCTGGGTGGAGACTGGAAAGAACCCCGTTCCCCGTAAACTGGTCATCACCAGCAAGACCATGAACAGCGCTCCGCAATACACACTTCGCATCAAGAGTTGGAAAACGGACGTCGAAACGTCAACCAATGATTTCACCTTCACCCCGCCGGCAGATGCGAAAAAACTCGACCATAATGCACTCATCGAATTCGACGAGCTGCCCCCGGGCGCCCCGGAAGGAGGAAATCAATGAGACACCTAATAGGAAAAGCCCTGCTTATACTTGCCCTGCTTGCTGCAGGCGTTGCCTGGAATGGTAAAATTCAACAGAGTTCAACAAACAGTTTCTTCACCACCGCGGAGGCAAGGATCGGTCGCCCGGCAACACCAGTCAGTTATGCAGGTGTTGCCCGGCGTACCACCGTCAGAGTAGCGACACCGGGCGTAGGCACCCCCGCAAACCGAGGCGGCCCTGTAAACCGGGTTGGTCGACGATGAAACCAGAAAGAAATTTGGGGTTCCAGTGACAAGTCTGACTATTTAGATTAAGGAAAGGAGGAATTGTGAAGAAAAAGAAAAAGTTAAAGGCATTTTCGATATGCGCATTTGCCGGTGCCATGGTTATAGGCACATTGTGTAGCTCTTTGCCGGCTTTGGCTACCGGCGATGTACAGACCACAGGCAAACCCGGTTCACCGAGTGCCACCACCACCATCGATGGCAAACAACTCCCACCGCCGCCTGACAAAACATTTGGCGGCAAGATTGAACGTAATGTTGGTGACTCGACACCCTACTGGTCGCCTCGCGTGGTACCGAAGAAGGATGCGCCAAACATCCTTTTGATTATAACCGATGATGCCGGTTATGGCGTATCCAGCACCTTCGGGGGAGTTATACCCACACCGGCAATGGACCGTATTGCAGAAGATGGTCTCCGCTACTCCCATTTCCATTCCACGGCTGTCTGCTCACCGACGCGGGCCGCTCTGATTACCGGTCGTAACCATCACCAGATGGGCATGGGTACTATTCCGGAATTGTCGACCGGTTACCCCGGCTACAATGGCATCATGACCAAGGATAAAGCGACCATTGCAAAAATTCTCAAGGACAACGGCTATGTGACCTCCTGGTTCGGCAAAAACCACGGCACACCTGATCTGCAAACCAGTAAAATCGGGCCGTTTGACCAGTGGCCAATCGGCTTGGGCTTTGATTATTTCTACGGCTTCATGGGTGGTGACACCGACCAGTGGCAGCCGGGCAATCTGGTTCGAAACACGACCTATATCTACCCATACGAGGACGAACCCGATTTTAACCTGATCACGGCCATGGCAGATGATGCAATTGATTACATGAAGACCGTTGATGCATTGAATCCGGACCAACCCTTCTTCATTTACTATGCGCCCGGTGCAACCCATGCGCCGCATCACCCGACCCCGGAATGGATCGAAAAGATCAGCAAGATGCATCTTTTCGACGAGGGCTGGCACAAGCTGCGCGAAACCATCTTCACCAACCAGAAAAAACTTGGCGTGATCCCGCAGGACGCCAAGCTGACGCCGTGGCCCGATGATTTGATCAAGCAATGGGACCAGCTCTCCGATGTGGAGAGGAAGTTGTTCATCAAACAGGCGGATGTGTTTGCCGCCTACGTAGCCTACACCGACCATGAAATCGGCCGCGTTATTCAAACGGTGGAGGATCTGGGCAGGCTCGACAACACCCTGATTATCTACATCACCGGCGACAACGGCACCAGTTCCGAAGGCGGGCCCACCGGCACACCCAACGAAGTCGCATCGGTACAGGGCGTCCATCTGCCTGCGGAAGCCCAGATGCAGTACTACGACGAGTGGGGTTCAGACACGACCTACCCGCATATGTCGGTGGGTTGGACCTGGGCCTTTGGCACTCCGTTCTCCTGGACCAAGATGGTCTCCTCGCACTTTGGCGGCACCAAGCAGGGCACGGCCATTTCCTGGCCCAATGTGATCAAGGACAAGGGCGGCATTCGCAACCAGTTCCATCATGTCGTTGACATTGCGCCGACCCTCCTCGAAGCGACCGGAATTTCCTTGCCCGAGATGGTTGATGGAATCAGGCAGAATCCCATGGAAGGCGTGAGCATGGTCTATACGTTTGATAAGAAGAACGCTGACGCCCCCTCAACCCACAAAACCCAGTATTTCGAGATGATCGGTGACCGCGCGCTCTACCACGACGGCTGGATCCTCAGCACCAAGGTCATGCGCGTACCGTGGGATAACAGTGGAACAGCGGACAAGGATCCGGCATCCTGGCCGTGGGAACTGTACGACCTCAGCAAGGACTGGACACAGTACAACGATGTGGCCGATCAATATCCCGAGAAGGTCAAGGAACTGGATAAGCTTTTCTGGGAGGAGGCGGAACGGAATCAGGTGCTGCCAATGGACACCACAACCTTCACTCGTTCGCTCCTGCCCCGGCCCAACCTCACAGCCGGTCGTACAGTGTTCACCTATTCCGGTGAAGTAACTGGTACGTCCAATGCCAATGCGCCCAATCTTCTCGCCTCATCCTACAACATCAAGGCGGAGATCGAAGTGCCGGAAGGTGGCGCCGAGGGTATGCTCGTGACCCAGGGTGGACGTTTTGCCGGCTACGGCTTCTATTTGCTGAAAAGCAAGCCGGTCTATACCTGGAACCTGTTCGATCTCAAACGCATCAAATGGGAAGGGCCAGACGCCCTTACTCCAGGCAAACACACGGTTGAATTTGACTTCAAGTACGATGGGTTAGGCGCCGCCACATTGCAGTACGGAAGCCCCAGCGGTCTGGGTCGTAGCGGAACCGGTTATCTCAAGGTGGATGGGAAAGTTGTCGCTACGAAGAAGATGGACAAGACAATTCCGATGCTCCTGCAATGGTCTGAGAGCTTTGACGTAGGTGCTGATAAAGGCTCACCTGTTGACGACAAGGATTATCAGGTACCGTTCCGGTTCACCGGCAAGCTCGACAAGCTGACCCTGACCATTGATCGGCCGGAACTCTCGCCGGAAGATATCAAGAAGCTCGAGATGGCCATGCATACTAACCCGGCCAACGAGTAAAACTCGAATCTGTGGGCGGGGCTTCCCCGCCCTTAGATATAATGGTTACCACAGAAGCAAAATAGACCTGCCATCCTTGCAAACGTGGATTAAGTTGAAAGCAATAACCAACAACTCAGAGCCAAAATCAAGGAGGCAGGTCATGAAGAAAACAATAAA
>JAYEKB010000368.1:0-2017 GCA_034660835.1 Thermodesulfobacteriota bacterium | reverse complement strand
TTTGCCTGCAACATGCCCGGCATACTGAAGTCATCAGTATAACGGGTTTTACCGGTAACTTTTGCCCTGACATCTTTGCGTATATGTGATTGTCCAACTGCCATAATCAGATCTCCGTGGCCGATTTTTTTTAACTGCCCCTGTTTAGAATACTCCTATCTGTTGCCTGCATTTCCGTGTAAGAAATTAAAGCACTGTACACTTTCCGCTGATTGAGTCAAAGTACAGGGGAGATATATTGACTTGTTGGCATTGACGATTCAGGCAAGTACCAAGAGTCATAAATTGAATCTCCCCCTCACTTTTTTATTCAGAAATGCTAACCTTTTCTCAGAACAATGTTCAACCTGAAAGGAGGGTGTGCTTTGGATACGAAGCATCTCGTCGACGGTTCCGTGGCAAAACAGAAACATTCGGCTATCGCGTTTGCGGCTCTCATCATTTTCATTGGCAGCCTCCTTACACGCAACAATGGCAGCGTTACGCTCAAAATCGCTCTTCCAAAGAATATCATCAAGAGATGCGCTCCTGTCATCGAGAAAAGCACGCACCATGGCCACAGTCTCGGCCAAATCTTCCAGAAGCTCCTCATCGGGCCTGGCCGGATCAATTTCGCCACCTTCTTCTCCGGCCTGTGTCCCGGCAAAAGTGGCAAGAGCTTTGCGCAGATGCTTGAGAATGCCGCAGTAGTCCACAATCAGGCCATTGTTTTTACCAACACATACGCGGTTGGCCCGGGCAATGGCCTGCATCAGGGTATGGGCCTTGAGCGGCTTGTCAAGGTAGAGGGTGGCAAGACTCGGCACATCAAAACCGGTGAGCCACATTGCACAGACGATTGCCACGCGAAACGGGTGTTGCGTGGCCTTAAAGGCGTCATCCAGGGACATGGTCTGCAGGTTACGGTATTCCGGTTGAGCGCGCATCGACTCGGGCAAATCAATTCCCTCCTTTATCAATCTGCGATACGGCGTGATATCAAGATCCCACTGACGAAACTTGTCCACCTCACCCTGCTCTTCACTCACCACCACCGCCATACGGGTTTCGCGCATCCAGGCCAACTGCCGAACCCGAAAAATTTCCTCCTGCTCATCACCGATGGTAGTCAACTCTTTCTCAAGTTGCTTAATCCTTTCCTGCCAATAAAATTCTATCAATCTATGCATCCGCACGCAGGTTATCTTGTCTATGCACACCAGCATTGCCTTGCCGGTTTCCCAGGCAGTGGAATAGTGGAGAACAAAATCCCTTGCCACCTGATCAAGACGCTTGCCTGCGGTAAGAATATGATAGTCGCGTTTCAGCTCCTTTTCCAGCCGCTGGGCAACATTGATATCATCGATTTCAAGCTCTTCGAGTTTTTCGGCAATCCTCTCGTTCAAATCACCAACAGCCAGTCCCAGTTTTTCGCCGCGGGCATCGTAGTAGAGCGGTACTGTGGCGTTGTCGTCCACTGCCCGCTGAAAATCATAGGTGGAGACATATTTCCCGAAAACGCGTCGGGTAATTTCGTCATCCTTGAACAACGGCGTACCGGTAAACCCTATATAACTTGCATTGGGCAGCGCGTTACGCAGATTAAGGGCAAGGGTGCCGTACTGGGTGCGGTGCGCCTCATCGGTGACCACGATGATATCGTCGCGCTCGCTATAGGGTTGTTCCGGTTCCACCTTTTGATTAAACTTCTGGATCAGTGAAAAAATATAGGCCTTATGCTGGGTCAGCAATTCATTCAGATGGCGACCGCTGCCGGCCCGGCACGATTCCTGGTCGCTCACCACACCACAGCCGGCAAAGGTTTTATACAACTGGGTATCAAGGTCATCACGGTCGGTCAGGATCAGGAAGGTGAAGTTGCCGCCCAGTTTGCGATGCACCTTGCGGGTGAACATCACCATGGAGTAGCTCTTTCCCGATCCCTGGGTGTGCCAGAAGACCCCCAGTTTTCCCTGGCGTAATGTACGCTCTCGAACCGAGCTGACGGCACGGTTTACTCCCAGAAACTGGTGGTTGC
>JAYEKB010000367.1:0-9000 GCA_034660835.1 Thermodesulfobacteriota bacterium | reverse complement strand
GCTGAGCGCAGGAGTAGGCAGGTAAGCGCAGACTCCGATAGTTGCCTATGCCTGCTCCTGCAGCGACAAAGCAGGTGCGGTCGCATCGGCTTGCCTTCGGTGAACACTTTGCAAATTTAAAGTAGGGCATAGTGCGCAATTTTATCTCATGATTTACAGAGGTTATCTTAAAATGAGCAAAGTGTTCATGAAATATGCGGGTTAGCTACAGGATTAATTATAACCGGCTGAAAAAAATCATGATAGTTCCTCAGAACATAACTCTTCGGATTACGTTTATTATAAAGAGGGTAATGATTGGACCCGCTATCCATGCAGCGGTTCTATCCATTTTAAGTCTTTTTATTCTTCCATTGTACTCGTCTACAATCCTGTCGAGTTTTTCGCTTGTCATGTTGTTCCGGTTTTCCTCGATATAATCCTCTAAGTTTTTCATTGTGTATCTCCCGAAGTATGTCAATTCAAGAATTATTTAATCTTTCATTTTCCTGTTGCTGGAGATGGCATCGATCTCCCCTTCCCTTCTTGTCAGGTCACTAATGCCAAGTGTAAATCATGTCGGTTTGAGTAAAAAAGTTATTCAGGCCGCCATAACAAAAACGTTTGTTAATCAATTGACCATTATCAGCGAAATCCAGGTAACTATAAACAGGGTCAGGGCTATGAACCCGTTCATTGAGAAAAAGGAGACCTGAATTTTGGACAGATCTTTGGGGTTCACAACAATATGCTGATAAAACAGGGCTCCACCGGTTAAAATTATTCCGATATAATAGACAACATTCAGCCCCTGTAGATAGCCGGTCAGGGTAAAAAAGAAAAAGGCAAGGACATGAAAAAAAACAGCCAGTCGAAAGGCCTTCTTGCGTCCAAATGAGGCAGGCATGGAGTAGAGACCGGCCTTGCGATCAAAATCCGCATCCAGGCAGGCATAGATACAGTCAAAGCCAGCCACCCAGAACAGCACTCCGAGGGACAGCACCCACGGATAGCCGGACAGGGATCCAGCCACTGCCACCCAACCGCCCAGAGGGGAAAAAGCCAACGCCACCCCAAGCACCACATGACAGAGCCAGGTAAAACGCTTGGTAAGCGAGTAAACAAAAGTAAGCGACAGGGCAATGGGGGCAATGATCAGCGCCATTGTATTGAGCATCCAGCAGGCAAAAAAGAACATAACTGAGGATCCAATTACCATCAGCCAGGACTCGCCTATGGTTACCTCGCCTGCCGGTATTGCCCGTTTTTCAGTGCGTGGATTAGCCGCATCAAAACGACGGTCGACTATGCGGTTAAAGGTCATTGCTGCTGTGCGGGCACCGACCATGGCAACGACGACCCAGAAAAAGACCCTGAGCGGGGGAAATCCCCGGCCGGCAAGAAAAGCACCCATCAGGGCAAAGGGCATTGCAAAAACCGTGTGCTTGAACTTGATCATCTCAAGCATGATTTTCAGTTTTTGAAACATTTTCTTCTATACTCCCTGCCAGCGCGGCAGATCAGTAATATGCAGTCCGATCTGATCACAGATCCGGCCGGCAAATTGATGTGCCATTTCATCCAGGTTTGCCGGCTTCAGATAAAATGACGGCATGGGTGGACAAATAATGGCTCCGGCATCATGCAGGGCCAACATGTTAGTGAGATGAGTCCGGTTAAGAGGGGTTTCCCGTACTGCCATAACCAGGGGACGACGCTCTTTTAGACTTACATCTGCGGCCCGGTGGATCAGGTTGCCGGAATATCCCCCGGCAATGGCTCCCATGGTGCCTGTGGTGCAGGGCAGGATCACCATAGCATCGTAACAGGACGAGCCGGATGCGACCGGGGCTGTAAAATCGTCAACAGCAAACCAGTTGGTTATGCCAGGCAGATCTTCCGGCTGCAGACCCTTTTCAAGCTTGAGTACCTTTCTGCCGGAATCCGATATTATTGCGTTGACCTCGATGTCCTGTCTGCCAAACAGATCAAGAAGCGCTGTAACATAGAGCATACCGGTGGCACCGGTTATGGCCAGGATGATGCGTTTTGATTTCATCTGCTTATTTTATCCCGATGTAGATGGAGACAATGCCAAAGGTCAATGGCTTGCGCTTCACATGGGAAAAGCCGGCCTCCCGCATTTTGGAAAGCAACTCTTCCGGCTCATAAAAAGCGGCAATGGATGAAGCAAGGTACTCATAGGCTTCCTTGTCGCCTGAAACCATACCCGCCACCTTCGGTAGTACCTTGTTCAGGTAAAAGTTATATAGCGGCTTGATGATAAAATTGCTGGGCCGTGAAAACTCAAGGATCAGCAGCTTACCGGTTGGTTTCAGGATCCTGTGCATCTCACAGAGTCCCTGCTGAGTACGACCCAGATTTCGTACTCCAAAGGCGACCGTACAACCCCAGAAGGTATCTGCAGGCGCAGGAATCTGTTCTCCGTCTCCACAGACCGGAAAAATGCGTGCTTTACGATGATCATCAGGCAACGCCTTGATTCCTTCCCGCAACATATCTTCACAAAAATCCACCGCCAGTACCAATCGTTGTTTTGCCTGACGGGTAAGTTCAAGGGACAGAGGCAGTGTTCCGGCACAGAGATCCATCACCTGGCCGGCAGGAAATTCATGCAGCAACCGGGTGGTCTTCCAGCGCCAGTACCGGTCGATCTGCATGGAGAGTAGAGAGTTAAGCAGATCATACTTGGGACTGATGGCGGAAAATTTTTCCTGTACAAATTTCTTTTTTTCGTCAGGTTGCTGCATAATTACGGTTCCGGGTTACGGGTTCAGGGTTCCGGGTTCAGGGTTCCGGGTTCAGGGTTCCGGGTTACCCGGCTTATAAGATTAAGAAAATATCTTCAGCGGCAGAGCTGCTTTGTCCGCCTCACCACGCTGGATGAGCAGGGTAAAGAATCTCTCCAGAGCTTTTTGCTTAGCCGGCCCCAGATCATATTCCATGGCTCGAAGATAGAGAGAGCAGGCTTCACAATCCATAGGAATACGGCGCGCCACCCGATCACAGATTTCAGGCAGCTGTTCCAACCCCTGGCTGCGGCATTCAAGAAATGTTTGGCGGATTTCCCGAGCCGTTGCTGCTTCTGATTGCAGAAAATCTTCCCGCACGGCACAAACAGCAAAAACAAAGGGCAGGCCGGTTTTCCGATTCCAAAATTCTGCCAGATCCAACTGAATGGGATATTTATTCTCCACCTTAAGCCGCAACGCCTCGTCGCCGATTGCAAGTACTGCCGCAGGCTCACTGCCCGGTTCACGAGGGCCGAATACTTCACCGGTTATATAGTGCGGCTTAATGCCAAGAAATACTTCCAGGATAATGCGCAACAGACAGACCGAGGTGTCGGACTGGCCGGTCATAAGCACCAGTTTATCGTCTAATTGCTCAGGTTCCATGGTGGAAAAAAGAAAAACACTGCCCACCGGGCCGGTAGCGGAAATGGAAAGATCAGCCAGAATCCGGTATTTTTCGGGTCGGACAGCATATTCGTAAGAGGAGACAAAGCCGAGATCAAGCTCATCTGCTGCCAGCATTCGGTTGAGGCTCGATGGTGGAGCTTCGATCACCTGCCAGTCCGGGCGATCCACCTGCTCCTTCCACACCTCATAAATGGGAGCGGTGTTTATGTAATTCACCATGCCGATGCGTGCCATAGGATACGTTTGCCGAAAATCTATTTAAATATGCAAGACCGAAACGATACCGGCCGCTCAACTATAATTTTGATGTTATCCACTCTGGATGCATTGAACTGCCGGTAGTAACCAGATACTCATACACAGCCGTTAAGGTATTTACAGTGTCGGGCAGCGATACTGTAAGAAACCGTGCCTGTTTTCCAGGCTCAAGAGTTCCAATCTCTGAATCTAAATCAAGTGCTGCTGCGCCGCCTGCAGTTGCCATGGCTAAAATGTCTGGCAGATCAACTAAGGGATGATCTTGCGCCAATAACTTCATTTCCCGCCACATGGATATTTCGGGATTGCTGGCCAGGCTATCCGTTCCCAGCGCCGGCAGCATTCCTGCCCGCAAATATTTTTCCACCGGAGCTTTACCGACACCCAGGTATCGGTTACTGCCTGGGCAGAGGCAGATCTTGCTGCCGGCCTTAATCAGTAGTCTAATTTCCGGTTCAGACACATGAATACAGTGTACACAAAGTGTCTTGTTCTCCAGAATGCCAAGTTGATGTAAGTACTGCACTGAACCACTATTGTCAATTCCGATGGGCTGAAAAGAACCGTCCCAGAACCCTCGACGTTCAAGAAAATCGACAAGCTCTCCCCTGCCCCGGCTCATCATTTCCGACTCAGCTTGAGGTTCGGCAACATGGATGGGAAAGACATGACCGGCAACCAAAGCCCTTTTTTTCAATGCTCGCAGGAGATCAGCATGCGTGGAGTATGGTGCATGAGCAGTACAGAGATGATGATCCGCTTCAGTCTGCAGGGCCTGCAGAGACGGGTCAACACTCGATGCCCGCAGGCCAAGAAACTCTTTAAAACAGAGCAGCATTCCCAAAAAATCAGGGAACAAATTCCGCGTTAAACCGGTATTGGAAATATCACCGATAGCGATTACCCCATCATCCTGCTGATCGATAAGGGAGGATCGAGCAGCCTCCTGCACAGCCTCATCATTGAAACCGGACCTTGCCCGTGCAGCAAGCATGTTTTCAATCCAGCCGGTAAAGGTGACCGGCGGAGGCCGTAGGGAAAGATGGGCTAAATGTGAGAGTTCCAGATGCGTATGGGCGTTGACGAGTGCAGGCAACAATACCGAATCCGGATGATCAACAACAGTAACACCCGGATGGTTTCGCGCAATCTCTCTGAAGCGGTCAACTGCAGTTATTCTGCCGAACTGGACCGCAACTCCGCCATCGATTATTGGTGGATGAGCAATGGGGAGCACCCAGGAGGCACGATGAACAACAGGGGTCTGCACAACAACTCTTATGAAGCCGGGCTGTAATCCATCAACCGCTGCCTGGGCTCAAAACCGGCATCAGTGACCAGATGCTTGATCTCCTGTTCCGACAAACGGAAGTGGACCCCTGCTGCTGCAACTACATTTTCCTCGATCATGGTGGAACCAAAATCATTGGCACCAAAGAACAGGGATACCTGGGCGATCTTCGGTCCCTGGGTTACCCAGGATGCCTGGATATTATCAAAATTATCCAGGAAAATGCGACTCAGGGCCAGCATGCGCAAATAGGAAAAACCGGAAGTCTTTTCAATGGGTGTTGCTGCAGCCAGGGCCGTATTATCGGGTTGAAAGGGCCAGGGAATAAATGCGGTAAAACCACCGGTACGATCTTGCAGATCCCGCAGCCGCTGCAGATGTTCCAGCCGTTCCTCCATGGTCTCCACATGACCAAACATCATGGTTGCCGTGGTACGCATGCCTAAGCCATGCGCCTCTTCCATGACTGCTATCCAATGATCAGCTGAACATTTGCGCGGAGCCAGCATGTTCCGGACCCGGTCATTGAGTATTTCCGCCCCGCCGCCGGGCATGGAGTCCAAGCCTGCTGCCATGAGCCGTTTAAGTACATCCTTTGTGGACTGGCCGGAGAGTGCTGCAAAATGACAGATTTCAGGCGGTGAAAAGCCATGTACATGGATACCGGTTTCTTTCATAAACCGGAGCATGTCCTCGTAAAACTCAAGGGGCTTGTCCGGATGCAATCCACCCTGCAGCAGAATCTGGGTGCCGCCAAGTTCCTGAGTTTCACGAATCTTGTTCAGCAGTTCTTCCCTGGTCAGCATAGAGCCTTGCGGATCTTCAGGGGCTTTAAAAAAAGCACAGAACTTGCAAGCAGATATACAGATATCCGTATAGTTGATATTGCGGTCAACAACGTAGGTAACCACCGACTCCGGATGCAACCGTTTGCGGATAGCATCGGCCATAAAGCCCAACTGGTAGAGATCCGCCTCTTTGTCAAGGCAAAGAAACTCCTCACCCGTAATCCGATCGCCGCTAACTACCCGGTCAATTATTTCCTGCATGGCGTTAAAATGTCTCGAGGACGTTATACAGGGTATCGCGCTCCACCGGCTCACGCCCTGCCTCTTGTATCAGTTTGATCAGTGTCTTGTGACCAAGTGCCTGTTCACTCTCACCGCCGGCCATATGAGTAATAATCTCTTCCTTAACCGTGCCGTCCATATCATCGGCACCAAAGGAGAGCGCCACTTGAGCAAGTTTTGGCCCGATCATTACCCAATATGCCTTGATATGCGGGAAGTTATCCAGCATAAGCCTGGCCACTGCAATATTTTTCAGGTCATCAATACCGGTTGTCCTGGAATGCTCAGACATTGCGGTATTTTTAGGATGAAAGGCCAAAGGTATATATGCCAGGAAACCACCGGTTTCATCCTGGGTGGTACGCAGGGCGTCCAGATGCTCCAGCCGTTCCTGAATAGTTTCGATATGGCCGTACAACAGGGTTGCATTCGTATTTAAACCATGCCTGTGGGCAGTTTTGGTCACCCGCAGCCAGCCTTCACCGTCCAGCTTTCGTTCACAGGTAATCTCACGAATGCGGGGACTGAATACCTCGGCCCCACCGCCGGGAATGGATCCCAGGCCTGCCTCTTTCAGTTCCTCAAGGGTATCGCCTACGGATTTACCGGCAAGATCTGCCAGGTGCTGGATTTCAACGCAGGTAAAGGCCTGGATATGGACATCCGGCCGTACCTCTTTAATCCCGCGCAGGGCATCAAGGTAATAGGAATAGGGCAGATCAGGATGAATACCACCAACCATGTGGATCTCGGTGATCGGTTCGTCAAGACGCTCGCGAACTTTTTGTTTAATATCCTCAATACTCATCTCATAGGCCTGCTTATGACCTTTTTCCTTACCAAATGCACAGAATTTACACAGGTTGGTGCAGACGTTTGAGTAGTTGATGTGCTGGTTGTAGATAAAATACGCCTTGTTACCGTTTTTACGTTCGCGCACGATATTTGCCAGATAGCCAACCGCCAGGATATTGGGGCATTCAAAAAGTCGTTTGCCGTCTTCCAGGGAAAGTCGTTCTTCGGCTCTGACCTTGGCCAGTATATCGCCGAGGCCGGCCTGTTCAATAAATGAATCCATGGGAATTAAGGGGGGAAGAAATAAATTGAAAAGCCCCTTCCGAGAAGGGAAGAGGCATTAATTAAACAAATTCCTTAATCAAGGAAAAATCGTAACTTTTCACGGCGGCTTGAATGGCGCAGCCTATTGAGGGCTTTTTTCTCAATCTGGCGGATACGCTCACGGGAAACATTAAACTGTTTACCGATCTCCTCTAAGGTGTACTCGGCTTTTTCACCAATCCCGAAACGAAGCCGAATAATTTTTTCTTCGCGGTCGGTCAAGGTGGACAGGACATCGGTTACCCGGCTGGCAAGCTCACGATTCTGGACTGCATCATAGGGGGATTCAGATTCCTGGTTTTCCAGAAAATCACCCAGGGTGGAGTCATCATCACCTACCGGCGTTTCCAGGGAAATAGGCTCGCGGGATGCCTCAAGGATTGCCAGGATCTTATCCATGGGCAGATCCGTCATATTGGAGATTTCCACCGGCGTAGGTTCGCGGCCCAGCTCCTTTAACAGCGAATAAAAAGCCTTGAAAAACTGGCTGCGCAGCTCCAGGAAATGAACCGGCAGACGGATAGTTCGGGTTTTATCCAGGATAGCCCGGGTTATGGCCTGCCTGATCCACCAGGAAGCATAGGTGGAAAATTTATTACCCTTCTTGTAATCAAAACGGAAAACAGCACGCATCAGGCCAAGATTACCTTCCTGGATCAAGTCGGCCAGGGTCAACCCCTGGTGCATGTAGCGTTTTGCAATGGAGACCACGAGACGAAGGTTTGCCCTGATCATGGCATCCTTGGCAATCTCAATAGACCGATTATAGGCCTCCAACTTGGTGTTTATTTCAAACAGCTCGCGTTTGTCCTCGTATTTACGGGCGGCAATTTTTACACAGTGCCGCATGTAGTTGAGCTGCTGTTTTTTGGGTTTTAAGGATGGATCGCGGCGCTGCCAGAGATCAATACGCTCAACCAGCATCTTCATCTCCGTGGTGCCGGAGCTGTCCTCGCGAATGGAACTGATGATGACGTTAAAGCCCTCACGGATAGTTCTGGAGTACTTCGCCTCCTCCTCAGGAGTCAACAAATCAAACTGTCCCATCTCCCGAAGATAGGTAGTTGTAGTCTCTTCTGAATCATGCTCTTCAGAAGAGGCAAGGGTGTCGTTTACGTTTTCTTCATCGTTCTTTTTTTTCCCGGTCCATTCTTCGCCGGATAGGGTTTTCTTTATTCCTGACTCATCAATGGTCACAATTTCGATATTGTGATCACTCAAAAAATCAAAAATCTCTTCAATAGCTTTAGGGTCTTTTACCTTTTCAGGCAACACCTCATTGAGATGTTGAAAGGTAATACACCCTTTGCTCTTTCCCGCCTTAAGAAGGTCTTTCTTGATACTTTCCAGCACCTGCCTTCTACCCCCGCATATTATATTTCAACGCAAAAAAGGCGCATTACGCCCAGATTAGTCAACTTTTTGAATATAATACATATACCGAAAAAAAGCAAACAAAGAGTTTCGGATACCGGTTTTTTAGATTACAAATCTGTGAGAAATAACAAGGGAAACAATTTCTCAGCACAACAAAAACGCAAAATACAGTTTATCTTAAAGCCCTGAATTTTGCATAATCAATTATACAACATATAAAGAAAAAAGATAAACTGATGCACACAATTACTGATAAAAGAGCATCCGGCATTCTCATGCACATCTCATCGCTGCCTGGAGAGTAGGGTATTGGTGACCTTGACAGCAACAGTTGTAACTTAGCCCGCATATTTCACAAGTCGAGGCGGCTGCAGATGCGCTGAGCGCAGGAGTAGGCAGGTAAGCGCAGACTCCGATAGTTGCCTATGCCTGCTCCTGCAGCGACAAAGCAGGTGCGGTCGCA
>JAYEKB010000366.1:0-9029 GCA_034660835.1 Thermodesulfobacteriota bacterium | reverse complement strand
TGCCCATTCCGGAGTTCCCGGAGCAAGGACATGGGTGTACAGGGCCAGGACATTTTTTTTCAGTAAACCGTCCCTTTTCCCTGTAAAACCGGTTCCCCGTTCCAGGTTTAGAGCCAGCTCTTCCGGTTTGCCGTCCCAGCTTTCAACTGTAGAATAACGGAACTCATGCCCCTTCACCCGGGTGCCGACCGGGTAAAAAGGATTTCCTGTATCTGCTGTAAAGATTGAATAGCCGTGGGCCTGCGGGCTGTCAGACAGGCCAAAGGTTACCGGAAAAACACCGGCCAGGGGATACTCCACATTATCAAGAATTATAGAGCGGCCAAGAAAGATCAGGCCACCGCATTCCGCATAAATAGGCAGCCCCTGTTCAGCTATCTCACGGACAGAGTCGCGAAAAGAAACATTTTCGGCCAGCTGTCGGGCACTGGTTTCCGGAAAACCACCGCCGATGTAGAGAGCGTCCAGCTCATCCGGCAGGCTGTCTGCGCTCAGGGCATTAATCATCACCAGTCCGGCCCCGCCGTTGCGCAAGGCTTCAAGGTTTTCTTCATAGTAAAACTGGAAGGCTGAGTCACGGAGGATCCCGATGGTCACCCTCTCCCCATCCCGCACCGTTTTCGGCACTGCCGTCTGGAGTTGCGGTCGCATCAGTTTAATAATCCGGTCCAGATCGAAATGGTTTTCTGCGATTCCGGCAAGGTGGCTGACAGCAATATCTGCAGTGCCATATTCCTGGTGCGGGGTTACACCGAGATGGCGCATGGGAAAGATGTCGTCCTTCATGCGCGGTACTATGCCGACTACAGGGACGTCGGTGTACTTTTCAACAGACTGGGTGATGATGCGCTCATGTCGGGGCGTGGCAATCTGGTTGAGAATTACCCCTACAATGTGCACTCGTTTATCCAACTGTTTGCAGCCGAGAACCATCGCCGCAACGGTCCGGGTAGTTTTGCTGCAGTTGACCACCAGCAGGACGGGCAGATCCAGTTGGATGGCCAGTTCAGCCGTGGAAAATCCGCCTTCCGGATTGACCCCGTCATACAACCCCCTGTTGCCTTCAATAATGGCAAAATCCGCACCTGCCCCGTGTCGCCTGAAGGAATCAGCAATGGCTGTTTCGCTCATCAGAAAGGGATCCAGGTTGTAACAGGGACTATGGGCAGCAGTAGTCATCCAGCCGGCATCAATATAATCAGGGCCCTTTTTAAAAGGTATTACCCGGTGTCCCCGGTTTCGCAGGGCGGCAATCAGGCCGATCGAGACAACGGATTTTCCGGAACCGCCACTCATACCGGCAACCACAATGGATCTGGTCTTAGAATCTGACATTAACCTTCTCAATAAACATGGCCATCTTTGCCATATTCCTGCCAGAGCTGCCGGTACATGGAATTCATTTTGGTTTCAAGTCGCTGTCTGTACTCTTCCACAAGGGCGGATGAGAGTTTGGGCTCAACATAGATCAAATCACCATACTGAAGAATCATGGGACTAAACGGCATGGGCAGGACGGTATGATCCCAGGAGTTAAAAGCTTTATAGCGCTTCACCGCCCAGACAATGGGCATAATCGGGGAACCGGATTGTGCCGCCAATAGGATGGCACCGGGCTGTACCTTGAGGGCAGGCCCCTGGGAGCCATCAGCTACGATACCTGCATTCTTGCCCTGTTTCACATGATCAAGCAGTCCTTTTAAGGCCCTGACACCGAATCGATTGGCTGATCCACGCACAGTTTCAAAATTAAGCAGTTCCGCCACCCGGGCGATATACTCGCCATCCTTGCTGGCACTGACCATGGCCACGCCCGGATACCTGCGCAAATGGTAAAGCATATAAAAAACCGAGTAATGCCAGAATGGCACCACGGCTCCCCCACTTTTGGCCAGTGCCTTTTCCAGGTTTTCTCTACCCCGGATCTGCAGACGACAGGAGCCGAACAAGAGAGCGGTCAAACCGACATACAGGCGGGGTACAACGGCAAGGGATGCTTTGTACAAATAGTCAGCCAACCTCAAGCTCCAACATCTTCAAATCATTAATTCTATCACGCAGGGCTGCCGCCTCTTCAAAGGCAAGCTTCTCTGCTGCCTCCTGCATCCGCCTCTCCAACTCTTGTACTTCTTTATGCAGTTCATCCAGCGAATGGTACACGATTTCAGGTTCCCCGACCTGCAGCACACCGGCATCATCAGCATAACCATCCCAGCCTGAGGCCTTGAGATGGTGGGCCATGGAATCTTTGACCTCCGATATTATGGTCCTGGGTGTAATACCATGTTTCTCATTAAACTCCTGCTGGATTTTTCGGCGCCGGGTAGTTTCGTCAATGGTAAACTGCATGGATTTTGTAATCTTATCCGCATAGAGAATCACCAACCCGTCGGCATTGCGAGCCGCGCGGCCGCACGTCTGGACCAGGGAACGCTCGGAACGTAGGAAACCCTCTTTATCGGCATCCAGGATGGCGACCAGGGCTACCTCCGGGATATCCAGCCCCTCGCGCAGCAGGTTGATACCCACCAACACGTTATACTCACCCCGACGCAGATCGCGGATCAATTCCACCCGCTCCAGGGTCTTGATGTCGGAGTGGAGGTAGCGGACATTGACCCCTACATTATCATAATACTCGGTCAAATCCTCGGCCATGCGCTTGGTAAGAGTTGTAACCAGCACAGCCTCACCCCTGTCTGTGCACTGACGGATTTCCTCTAACAGATCATCCACCTGGGTGGACGCGGGACGAACCTCAATCCTGGGATCCAGCAGCCCGGTCGGGCGAATCAACTGTTCTACAATATGGTTTCTGCCATGTTCCAGCTCATAGGGTCCTGGCGTGGCGGAAACATACACTGCCTGGTGTACCCGCAGCTCAAATTCGTCAAAACGCAAAGGACGGTTATCCAGGGCGGATGGCAGCCGGAAGCCATAGTTCACCAGGGTCTGCTTCCGGGAGCGGTCCCCATTAAACATACCGCCGATCTGGGGAATGGCGATATGTGATTCATCAATGATCATCAGATAATTATCCGGAAAGTAATCAAGCAGGTTGGGCGGCGGGACGCCTGGTTCCTTGCCGGTAAGGTGGCGGCTGTAATTTTCAATCCCGTTGCAGTAGCCAAGTTCCGAGATCATTTCCAGGTCAAATAGGGTTCGCTGATCCAAGCGCTGAGCCTCTACCAGCCGATTGTCTGCATACAGTTCATCGAGCTGCAGCCGTAACTCATCTTTTATTGTACCCATGGCGCGCTGCAGGTTATCCTGACTGGTGACGAAATGGCTGGAGGGAAACACGGTCAACTCTTTCACATCCTCAACCACCACCCCGCGCAGAGGGTCAATAATTGAGACAGCATCAATAGTATCACCGAAAAACTCCACCCGTACCGCATGCTGTTCCTCGTGCACCGGAAAGATATCAATCACATCGCCCCGTACCCGGAAAGTTCCGCGGTGAAAAGACATCTCGTTGCGTTCATAGAGCATGAACACCAGCCGCCTCTGTACATCTTCCATGGGATAGTCTTCGCCAACCTGCAGGAACAGATGCATGTTCTTGTACTCATCCGGAGAACCAAGCCCGTAAATACAGGAAACCGAGGCCACGATCAGCACGTCCCTGCGGGTCAGCAGGGCACGGGTTGCGGAATGGCGCATCTTATCAATTGCGTCATTAATAGATGAATCTTTTTCAATATAGGTATCAGAAGAGGGAATATAGGCCTCGGGCTGATAGTAATCATAGTAGGAGACAAAATACTCCACTGCATTATCAGGAAACAGCTCACGGAATTCGCCAAACAGTTGGGCAGCCAGGGTTTTGTTCGGTGCCAGAATAAGGGCGGGCCGGTTCACCCGGGCAATGACCTGGGCCATGGTAAAGGTCTTGCCCGACCCGGTCACTCCCAGCAACACCTGGTGACGTGCCCCTTTATCAAGACCATGGACGATACTGTCTATGGCATGGGGCTGATCACCCGACGGTGTAAAATTAGAAACGAGATTAAATCTATCGTCTATCATACTGTAAAATCAATCAATAAAGGATACGTGGTAGCTACGGAATTCTATCTATACCGCTGTAAAAAAAGTAACAGGAGAAGATCACCAGAAAGGATGCACAACAGCCTATCAGCCGTCTATAAAAGACATCACTGAAAAACCGTCTCCCTTTGGCCACACCAAACGAAATCAGCGAATACCAAGCCAGATCAGCCAGGATGTGACCAAGAAAAAAGGCTGCAATCCCCATAACTCCAAATTTAACAGAATGTAAAATGTAGCCAAGTCCTATGGAGGCCCACCATATTATCCAGTATGGATTTGCCAGGCTGAATACAATGCCGGCTATTACCAGGTTTCTACTTTTCTCATCTTCAGTGGCCAGGTTAAGATGAAGGTCAGGCAGGCTCTTAAACATGGAAAAAGCCATCCAGAGTAAGATACTGCCACCAACAAGTGATATGAAGATAAACACGTCATTGCGTTGAAGCAGTGGTGCCAGCCCCAGGAGTAAAGCCATTATAAGTGACAGCTCAAGAAGGCCATGACCGAAAATCATCAAAGGCCCGGCAATAGCACCTCTTCGCGTACTCTCACTCACCGTTACAGTTAAGAGAGGCCCGGGCATCAAAGCCCCTGATAACGCAATCAAAAAAGATGAGCAAAATATTGTGATCAGACTAAGTGTCATGTTGCTGGATTGTAGATATGCATGTCAATGATGGCCTGGCAAGATATACCATATGCCATGATCAGAATTTTATCACTGATGTTCAGCGTGATGAATGTATCCTTTAATTTTTTTCCTGGTGCCGGAACATGTACTGAGGTGCCGCTGTGGGGTTGGACATTATTGTATTCAGCCTCAAAAAGTGCTTTTCCTCGTTCAATTGCCAGGGTTTCAACTTCATCCACATGGATGCAGCCGGCATGAAACCGTTTACCCGGATACCCTTCAATGGTTTTTGTGTTGAACACGGAACCCATGACTTCAAGGATAGACTCTGGAGAATGATTTTCAGCGGCAATAAGATCCAATGTATTTTCAAGCCTCTTTTCTTCTTTACTGACAAGCCGCGCCAACTCAGGGTCGTCATTGGATAAGTGTATCATTTAGAACTCTCCTTAAAAAAAGACCAATCAGTTTCATTGGCGGAAAAACAAACGGTAATGTCCTGAATGGTGCAAGTTCTGAATTGGCTACTGTTTCCGGGTTCAATCCTTCTCATGCTTCTCTATCACCAGCATTTTCTCCCATCTGCCCATCCGATAGCGCCAGGATATTAACAGACAAAGGGTAGCGATGAAACCAACAATGCAGAACCAGGCAGAATAGATCCCCATTCCCATATAATTAATCCCTACAAAGAGAGGAATAATCATACACACCAGAGATGCCCCGGAAATAGCCAGCAGGAGAAAACGGGTGTCCCCGGCCCCCTTGAGAACGGCTGCAAAGATCATGTAAAAGACATCCAGGAGAATGTAGATGGACACCAGACCCAGAATTTTCGAGGCCATCGTGATAATCTCTTCATATTGGCTGCCGGCCTCACTGGAATGGATAAAGATGGAAACAAAAAAATCCGGGGTGAATATAAAAAAAAGATCCAGGATCAGGGTATAGATCAGCAGGATATGAATTCCGCTCCAAGCTGCTGCCCGCGCCGCTTCCGGTTTGCCTTGCCCCAGGGCCTGTCCCGCCATGCTGCTGATTCCGAATGAAAAGCCGAGGGCCGGCATAAAGGCCAGAGAGCTGATAGAGATAACAATGTTGGAGGCAGCAAGAGGAACGGCGCCCATCCTTCCGACCATGAGAATAAAAAAGGTGAAGGCAAAGATATCCAGACTGAACTGCAGGGCACCTGGGACACCGTACCTGAGCAGACGAGAAAAAATCTGCCGGTCCACAGCCATTGTTTCAAACAGTCTGTACTCTCTTCTCAGGTGAGGGGAAAAAGTAGACAGTGCAAGAAATCCAGCTGTCATTCCCCAGGCAATAACAGTGGCAATTCCGGCACCGCTGATTCCCAATTCAGGCAAGCCCCAAAATCCGTTGATGAGTGCGTAATCCAGAGGGATGTTGATTGCCATTCCCAGGATATTGGCAAGCATAACCGGCCTGGTCTGTCCCCTTCCTGTGAAAAATCCGGACAGGGTCTGCGCGGCGACAAAGAGCACACCACCCACGCAAAGGATCTGAAGATAACGCTCCTCCAAAATACGAATTGAAGGGCTGTGTCCCACCAGGGTGAATAGAGGCGCAGTGGCGATTGAGGCGAACAACAGGAGAAAAATTCCGGAGAGAATGGTAAAAAAAAGACCCTGCCAGAGAACAACCCCTACTCTTTCCGGCCTGCCCGAACCATGATACTGGGCAATAAAGACTGAAACATATCCTGATATTCCGCCTAGAAAACAAAGCAGGAGAAAGGCCGTCATTCCGGCCGGAACCACGGCAGAGATGGCATCCACACTGTAATTGGAGAGAAAAACCCGGTCGGTAAACTCCATCACTGTGGTGGCTGCCATACCTGTCACCAGGGGCACACAGACCCTGGAAACTTCCCGGTACCGGCTTTTGCTGCGCCAATCACTCCACTGCCTGAATAATATAGCCATATAAACGATTCTACTCTTGGCTTTTGTGGAGTGTGTCAAAATCCAATCAACGAGAGAGCCTGGTTCGAGCCAAAATCAATACTACACCCTTCTCACCATGGAAGAAAAGAAAATAGTGGAAGTAAAAAGGGACATCTTTTTTCATTCTTTGATCAGCCGGAGCAAGCTCAAATAAAAGAAAAAAATGAAAACTTGAGCTTCTTCTGGGCATAGAATGAACAGATTGTCAAACTTGCTCAACTCTCTTTGCAGAATTATGTCAAATCGGATCTGAACTGCTCAAATTTATTCCAAAAATCAAAGGGCGCACAAGAGAACCAAACTCTCTTGTGCGCCCTGGACTGTTACCATTGAATAAAGAAAACGGGCCTGTTGACGCTTTCTTCTTCCATGGCTTGCTGTAGTTTATGCAGTTAAACCCAGTGCCGTTCGCTTATTTTTGATTCTCTCATCGATAAGTTCTGCGGCCTTAAAGGGGTCCGGCTCTACCGCAAAACAGGCTCCGATAAGATCATCAAGACCGGAAAGAACCAAGTTAGTTACCAGTTCGGAACCTGTAATGTTGGGTGGATGTCCAAGATGGGTGTAAATACCAGAGGCAACCGCATAGGTGCCGATGGCTGCTGCTTTTTCCGAATACCATTCCGGCGAGGAGGCCGCCACCGGCAGATCGGAAATATCTACGCCCAACTCGTTAGCCAACAAGGCACAGAGCTGGAGTATACGGGCATTATCCACGCAGCTGCCCATATGGATAACAGGCGGGATTCCCAGAGCACCGCAGATTTCCTGCAGACCCGGCCCGGCTTGGTTTATAGCCTCGGGAACGAGCAGACCCGCCTTGCCTGCTGCAGTTGTAACGCAACCGGTTACAATGACGAGAATATCCTTTTTAATGAGCTCTCTGGTCAGATTGACATTGCAGTAATCGTGCTTGTATTTCGGATTATTGCAGCCAACGATACCGACAACACCCCGAACCTTTCCAGCCTTGACGGCTTCGATCAGCGGAGTTAAAGAACCGCCCAGGGCCTGCAGGATGGCTTCGTTGGAAAACCCGGTTACAATATCCACCGGCCCCTGGGGAATTTCGACCCGCGCCTGATCACGAAGCTCAAATCGGTCGATAGCCATACGAACTACCTTTCTGGCCTGCTCCATGCCGTTATCCATCTGGAATTTTACATGTTCTGCACCTGTGAAACGGGCTTTATCCGCTGTTGTCACCATCCTGGTATGGTAGCAGGACCCTACCTGGACCAGGCTCGGCATAATACACTGATAATCCACGATAATGAGTTCAACGGCGCCGGTCACAATGGCCAGTTCCGTCATCAGGTGATTGCCGGCCATGGGAATTCCCTTGCGCATCATCAACTCATTACCGGTACAGCAGAGACCGGCAAGGTTGATTCCGGCTGCTCCTTTCTCTTTTGCCAGTCCAATCATCTCCGGTTCATTGACCGCCTCTAAAATTTTTTCGGAAACAATTGGATTATGACCATGAACCAGGATATTCACCTGGTCTTCTTTGAGCACACCCAGGTTGACCTGGGCCTTTTTAGGACTCGGGGAACCAAACAGGATATCGGAAACTTCCGTGGCAATCATGGAACCGGCCCAGCCATCGGCCAGGCAGGTCCGGGCGGCGTGCAGCATGGTATTGGCCGCATCATTATCGCAACCCATGTGTGTACGATGCATCATTTCTGCAATTTCACGGTCCATGCCGCGGGGAGTTACACCCAGATTTGCCCACAATTTCCTTCTTTTTTCCGGCACCCGGCCAATAAAAGAAAGTTCATTCTTGGTAGTGCCGTAGTTATCAAAAAATTCAGCGGCCAGATCCTTTGCCACATCAAGCGTTTCACGCCCTTCTGTACTGATACCGACCTCTTCGGAAATTCGACGGAGTTTTGCTTCATCTGTTATTGTATAATCCTCGGTTTCTCCATGGGCTACCGCATGCAGGGCCTCGATACAGTCACGGCCGTGATCCGAATGTCCTGCAGCACCTCCGGTAACGAATCGGCCAAAGTTGCGGGCCACGATAACATCTGCATCTGCACCGCACACCCCTCTGGGTGCCTTCTTGCTGATACGGCATGGTCCCATGGTGCATATCCGGCAACAAACACCGCTTTCACCAAATTTACAGTGAGGGGACTGTTGCTGCAACCGGTCCCAGGCAGTTTCAACGCCATCCCGTTCGGCCTTGCGCAACATCTGTTTTGCATCATCCCAGATTGATAACTCTTCAATGTTCAGTTTTTTTTCTCCCATCACAACACCTCCTGTTTATTTTCATGACAATGGTTCAGGAAATAAAGGTACATATCCAATTTTGGTGAAAGGATAGCAAACAAGGAACTTACACCGTATAGGTTGTTGAAGCC
>JAYEKB010000365.1:0-9058 GCA_034660835.1 Thermodesulfobacteriota bacterium | reverse complement strand
ACGGTCAAAGAGAGCGGGAAACTCGGTGCTTATCAAGTTGAACCAGGCTGGAACCTTTACTGAAACCCGACTGGCCACCGAGATTGTCCTGGGGCTTGCTGATCCTGAAGAGGTGGAGACATTTCTTGAGGCCAGAAATGATATGGCCGGGGTGCTGGCGGAACTGAAAGAACTTGAGGTCAACTCTCTTAAAGAGGCGTTAAACAATATAAAAAATGGTGGTTTTACCGCCTTTTTCTCCCATAGATCCACAGAGGGGTCATCAGAGTTTCTGCCCTATATGCCTTTGATTTATGGTTCTGTCTCTCGAAAAATATGGTTTAAAGCCGGAGCGCCTAATGGAGAAAGAAATCTGCAGAACTATAACCCCCTGATCAGGGCTGAGGAAGAGATTTTAGCCAAAGGCATTAAAACCGCCATAGCTGGTTTTGAAGGGTTACCTGATGAGGTGAAGATTATTATCTGATTACCCACAACCCTCAACCGGGAAGTAAGGGATACCTTCTGGAAAAATCGATCTGTTGCACCCTGCACATTGAACCAACCTTAACAGATATGCAATGAACCCGGACATTCTTATTTTATTTGCCACTCTGCTGGCAGCAAATATTGAGACTGCGGGGCAGCATATCCAGAAGCTCCGCTGGCAGACCCGTATTGGTACCGGATTTACTCCTGAGTCGGTGACTATTTCCAAACGTTTTTTCAAGATTACGACCTGGAAGGGTCCAATTGACCCGGAATACCTGGATACCCTGAAAACACGATATGGTCAGGCAATCATGCAGCTGGCCTCGGAATAAATATCTAAACCGCCAACGGCGGAAAACGAAAAGCTGAAACCTGATACCTACTTTTAAACACGGAGAACACAATGAGTCCTGCAACAAAAACAGCCGTCAACCGGCAAGAACGTATTAACAAACTGAAACGAGCCTTTGCTTACAACCTTTTTTACAAGCAGGGGGTTACCACCAGGAATGCAAGCTTAAATGATTGCTATCTTGCAGTATCTTATACCCTGCGAGACCGGATGCAGCATCTCTTTGTCAACTCGGTGGAGGCGTTGCTGGAAAAAGAGTCCAAGATCGTCTGCTACCTGTCAGCGGAATTTCTCATGGGCCCTCACCTGCATAACAATCTGGTCAACCTCGGTCTCTATGATGAGTTTGCCGAAGCCGCAGAAGAAAGCGGTCTGGACTTGAAGGAAATCATCGACCATGAGGAGGAACCGGGCCTGGGCAACGGCGGGCTCGGGCGTCTGGCAGCATGCTACCTGGACTCACTCTCCTCGCTGCAGATCCCGGCCATCGGTTATGGTATTCGCTACGAGTACGGTATGTTTGACCAGGAGATTGAAGACGGCTGGCAGAAAGAAATCAGTGATCGCTGGCTGCATCCGGGCAATCCCTGGGAGATTAAGAAACCGGATATGGCCTGTGATGTCGGATTCGGCGGTCACAGCGAAGTATACCATGGTGAGCGGGGAAACCGGCGGATACGCTGGATTCCTGCCCGGGTGATTACCGGAATTCCCTATGACACTCCTGTTCCCGGCTACAAGGTTAACAATGTCAACCTGCTGCGGTTGTGGAGTGCGGAAGCTCACACCTCCTTTGATTTTGCAGATTTTAATACCGGCGATTATTACGGTGCAGTGGAAGACAAGATCAAGGCAGAAACCATCACCAAGGTCCTGTACCCCAATGATGAACAGTTCCAGGGAAAGCAATTGCGGTTGGAACAGCAATACTTTTTTGTTTCCTGTTCCCTGCAGGATATGATTCGCATACACCTGTACATGAATGATAGTCTGGATAATTTTTATGATGATTTTGTCGCCCAGCTCAATGACACCCATCCTGCAGTCGCCATACCGGAACTGATGCGGCTGTTGATGGATGTACATCTCTATGACTGGGACCAGGCCTGGGATATAACGCGCAAGACCCTGTGTTACACCAACCATACTCTGCTGCCCGAAGCCATGGAAAAATGGCAGCTTGACCTGTTCGGCAGCCTGCTGCCCAGGCATCTTGAGATTATCTTTGAGATCAATCAGCGTTTCCTTGATGAAGTTCGACTGAAGTATCCCGGTGATGACGGGCGGATAGACAGGATGTCCATTATTGATGAATCCGGCCCCAGGTATGTGCGGATGGCAAACCTTGCCTGCATAGGATCCAAGGCCATTAACGGGGTGGCAGCCATGCACACCGAGCTGTTGCGCAAACATACACTGGCCGACTGGAACACCATGTACCCTGGCAAGATCCGCAATGTCACCAACGGGGTTACTCCCAGACGCTGGATTGCGGTGAGTAATCCCCGCCTGACCAGTCTTATCACCGAGGCCATTGGCGAAAGATGGCTCACCCATCTTGATGAACTCAGGAAACTGGAAAAGATGGCTGATGACAGCGCATTTCTGGATGCCTGGCGCAAGGTCAAAGAGGACAACAAACAGGACGTTGCCGACATGATTCTGCGTGATGATAATCTGGTCGTTAACCCCAAAGCCATGTTCGACGTGCAGGTAAAACGAATTCATGAGTATAAACGCCAGCACCTGAACGTGCTCCATATCATCACCCTGTACAATCGCATCAAGGCCAATCCGGACATCGATATCACGCCGCGCCTCTTTATTTTCGGCGGCAAGGCGGCTCCTGGTTATTTTATGGCCAAACGGATGATCAAGCTGATTACCTCGGTGGCCCGGGTGGTGAACAACGATCCCGACGTGCGCGACCGGCTCAAAGTTTTTTTTATTGCCAATTACAATGTCAAAATTGGCCATGTCGTCTATCCCATGACCGATCTGTCCGAGCAGATTTCCCAGGCCGGTATGGAGGCATCGGGTACCGGCAACATGAAGTTTTCCATGAACGGGGCGCTTACCATCGGCACCCTTGATGGGGCCAACGTGGAGATCCGGGAAGAGGTTGGTGCTGAGAATTTTTTCCTTTTCGGCCTGAACGTAGATGAGGTCATGGAGCTGCAGGTCTCAGGCTATCATCCAATGGATTATTACAACAGTAACGCTGAGCTGAAAAACGTTATCGACCTGATAGCATCGGGACACTTTTCGCATGGTGACCGGGAGCTGTTCAGACCCATTGTTGACTCCCTGCTCTATGACGATCAGTACACGCTCTTTGCAGACTACCAGGATTACATCGACTGCCAGGATCGGGTCAGCAACGTATTTACGGATACCAAGCGCTGGACCAGCATGTCCATTCTTAATACGGCCCGAATGGGCAAGTTTTCCTCGGATCGTTCCATTGCGGATTACAGTAAAAAAATCTGGGACGTTCAACCCTTTCCAGTTGAACTGAAATGGCAGCGTCTTCCCGAAAACGGAGTTCTTTTTGCCCCCAGAAAGCACCAAAAAGAGGAACTGAAATTATGAGTCGAGATAAGCAAGCATGTGATTTTACAATCTTCGGGGTGCTCGGCGACCTGTCCAGGCGAAAGCTGATCCCATCGCTCTATCAACTGGATAAGGCCGATCTGCTGCACGATGACACCCGCATTATCGGGGTTGCCCGCCATGAGCTCAGCCAGGAAGAGTTTGTCGCCAAAATGCGTGAGGCTTTGCAGACCTTTGTTAAGGATCCCCTGGAGTCCGACGTGGTAGATCGGTTGCTGAACAGGTTGCACTATGTACTGATCAATCTGGATGTGCCTGAGGAGTATTTGAGGCTGGCTGAAGCCATTGATCAGGAGAAGCGAGTGCTGATCAACTATTTTTCAGTTGCTCCTTTTCTCTTTGACGATATCTGCACAGGCCTTGCACATACCGCTATTATTACACCGAAAACCAGGGTGGTGCTGGAAAAACCCATTGGCCGTGATCTGGCAAGCTCACAGGAAATCAATGATACCGTGGCCAAGGTCTTTACCGAGGACCAGGTGTACCGGATCGACCATTACCTGGGCAAGGAAACGGTCATGAACCTGTTGGCCCTGCGTTTTGCCAACTCCATTTTTACCACCAACTGGGATCATAACACTATTGATCATGTCGAGATCACAGTGGCCGAGCAGGTGGGCATTGAGGGGCGCTGGGGCTATTTTGACCAGGCCGGTCAGCTGCGGGATATGGTCCAGAATCACCTGATGCAGATCCTGACCCTGGTGGCCATGGAGCCGCCGGTCAACCTGCACGGTGACAGCCTGCGCAACGAGAAACTTAAAGTTCTCAAGGCGCTGCGGCCTATCACCAGGGAAAACGTGGACGATAAGGTTGTGCGCGGCCAGTACGCAGGCGGCTTTATCAAGGGAAAACCGGTCACCGGTTACCTGGAAGAAGAGGACGGTAATCCCAATTCCAGCACGGAAACCTTTGTCGCCATCCGGGTGGACATCGACAACTGGCGCTGGGCCGACGTGCCCTTTTATCTGCGCACCGGCAAGGCTTTGGCAACAAAACGCTCGGAAGTGGTCATCAACTTCAAGAAACTTCCCCATAACATTTTTGCAGATTCATATAAAAATCTGCCGCCCAACAAACTGATTATCCGACTCCAGCCCGATGAAGGCGTGGAGATCGAGATGCTCAACAAGGTGCCGGGAATCGGCGAGGGCGTGCAGCTGCAACGCACCATGCTTGACTTAAGTTTTTCCGAGGCCTTTGCTGATGAACGTATTGCCGATGCCTATGAACGGCTCATCCTTGAGGTTATGCACGGCAACCAGGCCCTGTTTGTTCACCGGGATGAAGTGGAACGATCCTGGACCTGGATTGACTCTATCCAAGATGCCTGGGCGGGGTCCAATGAGCCGCCCAAAAAGTATCCGGCAGGCACATGGGGTCCGGTGGCCTCGGTGGCGCTTTTGGCCCGGGATGGACGAGAGTGGGAGGAATAATAAAGAGAATATTGAATATCGAACAAGGAATCATGAACCGCAGAAATAAAAATGACTTCGTCATTCGACATTCCTCGGAGTCTTCGCTTACCTGTTCGATATTGGATATTCGTTGTTTAACATTTTAAGGACACCTCATCTTGAAACATGAATGTAAATTTTAAAGAATTTCCAGACCGAAAAGCTCTAACTGTTGAGTTAGCCGAACGGATCGGAAAACTGTTGACTGACGGGATCACAGACAACGGTCGGGCAAGTATCGCCGTCTCCGGCGGGTCAACTCCGGTGGAGTTGTTTGAACTGTTGTCCCAAATGAATTTGAGTTGGCAGGATGTTGTGATCACCCTGGTGGATGAACGGTGGGTGGAGCCGACAGAGGATGATTCCAATGAACACCTGGTTCGGATATATTTGCTCAAGAACAGGGCCGCGGCAGCCACCTTTATCGGCATGAAAGATTCTGCCGCAACTGCAGGCATGGGTGAGACAGAATGTGAAGAGCAGCTGCAAAAAGTTCCCCGGCCCTTTGATGTGCTCATCCTGGGAATGGGTAATGACGGGCATACAGCCTCCCTCTTTCCTGGTGCTGAAAAGCTGGTTGCGGCAACAGACATGAACTCGGGCATAGCCTGCATGGGTATTGCACCACTGACCGCACCCCATGAACGGATGACTCTCACCTTGCCGGCTATTCTTGATTCCAGACAGATCTTTCTCCATATCACCGGCCAGGAAAAAAATGACGTATTGCAAAAAGCCTTGGCCGAGGGGCCGGTTGAAGAAATGCCCATCCGCTATATCCTGCGACAGCAGGCAACCCCGTTAAGCGTCTTCTGGGCGCCCTGATAAACATGTCAGAAAACGTGGTCTTCCCCCAATTATCCCTCATGATAGTTTAAACAATGTTGACACCAAGGCTTGGAGGCAGTACAATAAAGAGTGTAAACAAAGTTTAAACATTAAGCAGGGGGAGGGCGAATATGCATATGGTAGTCAAAAAATGGGGTAACAGTTTAGCAACAAGGATTCCAAAAGCCATTGTTGACTCTATCGACCTCCACCTTGACCAAGAGGTCGAGATTGAAGCTGTTAATGGAAAAATTATTATTACACCTCTTAAAAAAAAGAAAGAGTATAAACTTGAAGAACTTCTTAGCCAATGCAAACCGGAATCAGTTAAACTCACCAGAGAGGATCAGGAATGGCTGAATGCTGAGCTGGTTGGCGAGGAGTTCTGGTAATGGCTAAGAGAAAATATATTCCAAAACGTGGCGATATTGTGTGGACAAATTTTGACCCGGTAGCCGGGCATGAACAAATGGGAAAAAGACCTGCCATTGTTCTTTCGCCTGCCCCTTTTAATAAAAAAATCAAATTAGCTATGGTCGCGCCGATCACAAGCAGGGTCAGGGGGCATGGCTTTGAGGTGCCCCTTAACGGCAAAAAGGTTAAGGGGGTTGTACTGTGTCAACAAGTTAAAATGGTCGACTTCTCAGCAAGAGGTATTCAGTTTGCTGAAAAAGCAATGGCTGTCGTAACGAGCGATGTATTGGCAAAAGTTAGAGCAATTGTAAGCGAATAGCAATTCGCCGAGCAAAGAAAGGGTAGCAACGGAAAAATTCAGGGAAGTTTGTTAAAAACGTTTTTTCTATGTCCAACTTTAACAACCAAGATAACCTGACCAGGTCACTCCTCCATTTAGTACCTATTCGCAACAGGTACGTTTTAATGTCAACCAGTGCAGTTTCAACCACCACCAAGGAATTTTATGCATACCACAGTTGAAAAAGTCACCCGTCGAATTGTCGAGCGCAGCAAAAAAAACCGTGAAGCGTATTTGCAACGGGTGGAAGAGGCCCGGGGTGATGGCGTATTCCGCAAAAAATTGCCCTGCTCCAATTTTGCCCACGACCTTGCCGGTTGTGAGGGCGGTTGCCGTACTGCCCTGCTTGAAGACAATGTGCCCAATATCGGCATTATTTCATCTTATAATGACATGGTATCCGCCCACCAGCCCTATGAGGCATATCCTGCGATCATCAAGAAGGCGGTTAGCGAGGCCGGGGGCACTGCCCAGTTTGCCGGCGGTGTGCCTGCCATGTGTGACGGGGTTACCCAGGGTGAGCCGGGCATGGACCTGAGCCTGATCAGCCGGGATGTGATTGCCATGTCCACGGTCATCGGTCTGTCCCATAATGTTTTTGACGGAGCGCTGCTGTTAGGCGTCTGCGACAAGATCGTGCCTGGACTGCTTATGGGCGGTCTCCAGTTCGGTCACCTGCCCATGATCCTGATTCCTGGGGGGCCAATGACATCCGGCCTGCCCAATAAAGAAAAGGCGCACGTTCGTGAACTCTTTGCCGAGGGAAAAATAGGACGCGAGGAAATGCTGGCCTCTGAGGTCAAAGCCTATCACAGTCCCGGCACCTGTACCTTTTACGGCACCGCCAACTCCAACCAGCTGATGGCGGAAATGCTGGGCATGCACCTGCCCGGCTCTTCCTTTGTCAATGCTGGAACCAAATTGCGCGACGCATTAACAAAGGCGGCATCTGCACGGATTGCGGACATGACCCATCTTGGTGATGACTATACGCCTGTGGCCCGGGTGATCAGCGAAAAATCCGTGGTCAATGCTATGGTCGGGTTGCTGGCTACCGGCGGTTCCACCAACGAGACCATGCACCTGGTGGCCATTGCCCGGGCAGCCGGTATCCGTATTGACTGGAATGATTTTGCCGAACTCTCCGACAATATCCCCCTGCTTGTCCGCATCTATCCCAACGGATCCGGTGACATCAACTCCTTCCAGCAGGCCGGTGGCATGTCCCTGCTCATCCGGGAACTCTTGAAAGGCGGGATGGTCCATGAAGACGTACAGACCGTTGCAGGATTTGACCTGAGCAGGTATCTGGAAGAACCTGTTCTTGAGGATAACACAGCAGTCTGGCAGGATGGCCCGAAACAGGCCGCAGATCCGGAAGTCATTGCACCGGTTGAAAAACCCTTTGAGATCATGGGCGGCATCAAGGTCCTGTCCGGCAATCTGGGCAGGGCAATCATGAAGATATCCGCCCTGGCTGAAGGAGAAAAAACCCTGGTGGAAGCACCGGCCATGGTCTTTAACAGTCAGCATGACCTGGAACAGGCCTTTAATGATGATATATTAAACCGTGACATGGTGGCGGTTGTCCGTTTCCAGGGACCGCAGGCCAATGGCATGCCGGAGCTGCATAAACTGATCACCTATCTCTCCATTTCCATGGACCGCGGCTACACAGTCGGTCTGGTCACGGACGGGCGATTGTCCGGAGCCTCGGGCAAGGTTCCCTTTGCCATTCACTGCACCCCGGAGGCCTTTTGCGGCGGTATGCTGGCCAAGGTCCGGGACGGTGACATCATCCGGATGGATGCCCACAACAACGTTCTGGAGCTGAAAGTGGACGGCCAGGAACTCGTTGATAGAGAATATGCTGCCCCGGACCTTGAGACTCACCGCTACGGCCTGGGTCGCCAGATTTTTGCTCCACTGCGCAAAGACCTGCTGGGCGCGGAACAGGGGGCCAGCTCAATATTTACTTATGTCCATGAAAGCTGCAATGTGGTCTTTCCACAGGATACATAAAACTGATATCCTTGACTGTTAAACAAAAGGGAATAGATGACAGGTTCAAAAAAGTTTGATCCGCAAAAACGCAAAAAGCTCAACAACCCGGTGCGCCTCAAGTGGCTGCCGCCTGCCCTTATATGGAAGCATGTCGGCAGTACCTCCGAGTCAACTTTTGTCGATATCGGGGCCGGTACCGGCTACCTGACCCGGGAAATAGCCGACATCGCCGGGCCTTCCGTCCGGATTCATGCCCTGGATATTGAGCCCCTGATGATAGAGGAGATGCATAAAACACTGCCGAATAACGGGCCGGTCAAACCACAACTGATGGCAAGGAACCAGCTGCCGTTTGCCGATGACTGCGTGGACGGTGTCTGGATGATCACTCTGTTTCATGAGTTGGAACCTCCAGAGCCGCTGCTTAAGGAAATCAGAAGGGTGTTGCGGCCGGGTGGCTGCCTGTTAATTATTGACTGGGAAAAAAACGAGGAGGCCTGTGACCATGGTCCACCCCTGCAGCACCGGGTTGCAGAGGATACCACCAGACAACAGGTTACAAAAACCGGCTTTCAA
>JAYEKB010000364.1:0-9078 GCA_034660835.1 Thermodesulfobacteriota bacterium | reverse complement strand
AGTCAGTCATTTGCCTTTTTGCAGAAAATCGGCAAGGCCCTCATGCTGCCAGTTGCCATTCTTCCGGCGGCCGGTATTCTGCTTGGTGTGGGCAGCGCGGGATTTGCAATTTTCCCGGATGTGGTCAACGAGGTTATGAAAGCAGCCGGCGGGGCAATTTTCGGCAATCTGGCACTGTTGTTTGCCATTGGTGTGGCCTTGGGGCTTACCAAGAATGACGGCGTTTCCGCATTATCCGCAGCTGTAGGTTATGCGGTAATGCTTGGGACTATGGGTGTCATGGCCAAGCTTCTTGGCCTGGAACCCGCCACCGTCATGGGAATAGAGTCCATAGAAACCGGGGTATTCGGCGGAATTATTGTGGGTGGCCTTGCAGCCTTCCTGTTCAATAAATATTACCGTATCAGTCTGCCGCAATACCTGGGGTTTTTTGCAGGCAAGCGGTTTGTGCCTATTGCTACCTCTTTTGCAGCCATTGCACTTGGCGTGGCTTTGAGTTTTATCTGGCCGCCCATCCAAAACGGCATCAATGCTTTTTCAGACTTTGCCGCGACCGGCAATACGGCTCTCGCAGTTACTATTTACGGTTTTGTGGAGAGAATGCTGCTTCCTTTTGGACTGCATCATATCTGGAATGTACCGTTCTTTTTTGAGTTGGGCAGTTATACCACCCCGGATGGTGAGGTGGTGAAAGGGGTCCTTAATCGATTTTTTGCAGGTGATTACCAGGCAGGGATTCTGGGCGGTGGTTTTATCTTCAAGATGTTTGGCCTGCCTGCTGCGGCACTGGCCATATATCATACGGCAAAACCGGAAAATAAAGCCAAAGTCGGCGGCATTATGATGTCCGGGGCGCTGACTGCTTTTTTAACGGGAATCACCGAACCTCTTGAGTTCGCCTTCATGTTCGTGGCACCATTGTTGTATGTCTTCCACGCTGTTCTGGTCTCCATGGCATTTCTGATTACCTATCTGATGGGTGTGCGAATGGGATATTCGTTCTCGCACGGGCTGATAGATTATCTGCTCTTTTATGCCATAGATATTAAGCCCTGGATGATCCTGATTCTGGGCCCCATCTTTGCAGCTGTTTATTATTCAGTTTTTCGTGTTGCTATCCAGATGCTCAATCTGAAAACGCCGGGTCGTGAAGATGCGGAAGCGGATCTGGGAGAGGCCAGGGATGTGTCTGCAGATACCATGGCCAAACAGCTGGTTCTGGCCTTTGGCGGCAAGTCCAATATTAAGAGTCTTGATGCTTGTATTACCCGTCTGCGAGTTGAAGTTAACGATATGAGCAAGGCCAGTCCCGACAAATTAAAGGCCTTGGGGGCAGCCGGAGTGGTTACTGTCGGCAGCGGCCTGCAGGCAATATTCGGCACACGTTCTGAAAACCTGATGACTGACATGCAGATGTATATGGAGCAGGCCGGTGATGAAGCAGAACTTACCGATCAGGACATGGCGTCTCAGGTGGAATTCAAGGAAGAGAAGGCCAAACCAAAACTGCGCGATCCGAATGCCCCGCAAAAAGTCGCTGACTGGCTGGCTGCACTGGGTGGGGCTGAAAATGTTTCCACAGTGGAACCCTGCGCCCAAACCCGTATGCGGTTGAAGGTGAAAGACAGTACCGCCATTGACGAGGCAACCTTGAAGGAAAAAGGCATTGGTGCGGTTGTTCGCATTGATGACACCTTGGTACACTTACTGGCCGGACTCAATGCTGACCAGTACGCGGCAGAGATGAGTGCGCAGATAGCAGGGGGGTGATCCGCACAGTACCGAACTCTAAGGGACTGTTAAGAAATAAGTGTCACGCCTATGCATCTCTTCTTCGGGTCATATTTGTACGATTTTCAATTACAAAATCCTCGACGTAGCCATGCTACGCCTCCGGTTTTGTGCAATCAAATCGTACAAATCTAACCCAAATCAGAGCGCCTAAATGCAACACTTAGTTCTTAACAGGCCCTAAGCCATTGTAATCGGCCCTATGTCTACATCCAATCGCGACGACAAATACCTGCAGGCAGCCCGGAATATTTTTGCTCATATTGCCGAGGTTGCCGACCTCCGCTTCAGCATCAAACTCTGGGACGGCAGCATAGTTCCCCTGGGGGACAAGTCTGACCCTGAAGTGTATATCAGTATCCGCAATCCCGGAGTACTCGGCACGGTCCTGCGCCGCCCTACTTTAGAGAACATACTTGCTCAGTATGCTACCGGTGGTGTTGACTACCATGGAACGGATCTGATTTCTTTTTACAAGGTTCTGCGCAAGCGGGGCAGGCGCAGTTCCGGGATCAGCTCAAAACGGCTGAAAAAAACTATCTCCAAACGCTACATCCTGCGCCAGGCCCTCCCGCTCCTCTTTGCTCCCAGAGAGTCCGTTCCACGGTACAACGGCTATAAAGGTGATGAAACCGGCCGGAAACAGACCTCCCGCAATGAGACCTCGTTTATACGCTTTCACTACGACATTTCAAACAAATTCTACAATCTCTTCCTTGATCCGGAAATGCAGTACTCATGCGGGTACTTTACGGACTGGAACAACAGTCTTGAACAGGCCCAGCAGGACAAGTTGGAGATGATCTGTCGTAAATTACGTCTGCAGCCGGGCGACCGTTTCCTGGATATCGGCTGTGGCTGGGGTGGACTGGTGTGTCACGCAGCCCGCCATTTCGACGTCCAGGCCCACGGTGTGACGCTGTCACAAAAACAGTACGATTTTGCCCGGGCCAAGGTGCAGCAATTAGGCCTGGAAGGCAGGGTTACCGTTGACCTGCGCGACTATCAGGATCTGAACAGTGAATACGACAAAATAGCCAGTATCGGCATGTATGAACATGTCGGCATTGCCAACTACACGATATACTTTAACAAGGTGCGCTCCCTGCTCCGGGATCGCGGCATGTTTCTCAACCATGGCATCACCCGCCGTGCCAAGCACAGCAAACGCGGATTTAACCGGATCCGCCCAAGCCGTCGTTTTATCCTCAGGAATATTTTTCCAGGATCAGAACTCGATCACATTGGTCACAGCCTGGAAGTGATGGAAGCCTGTGAATTTGAAATACACGATGTCGAGGCATGGCGGGAACATTACGGACTGACCACCCGGCTGTGGTGTCAACGTCTTGAAGCAAACCGGGACAAGGCTATTGCCCTTGTCGGCGAAGAACGATACCGCATGTGGATTGCCTACCTTGCCGGGGTATCATTCGCCTTTATGGATGGCTCACTGCGCATCTTCCAGACTGTTGCGACCAAGCATGACAAAAACGGTCCTTCCACCTTGCCGCCTACCAGGAACCACATGTATAACTCAACTATTTTTGCAAAAAAATAGTTGACAGTATTAATTATTAATTGTAACTATATTTTGTAATGCTTATCGTATAAAATAAAATCGCCTGTCCCCTGCTGTTGGAGCATGGTGGAGAGGTTGGAAGAGTTCCTTGCAAAGGGGAACTTAACAAATCAGGAGGATCAGCTAATGCAAAAGAAAAAATTTTTGGGGCTATTGGCCGCAGGTGCGGCACTGATGGGATTTGTTGCATCTCCCGTCATTGCTGCTGAGATTGTTGTAGAAGCAAAACAGGTATTTGAGAAAACCGTAGATAACTTTATTGTGCTCTACGATTCCTCAAGTTCCATGGCGGACAAGTACGCAGAGACAGCCATGACCGAACTCGAGGCAGCAGGCAAGGTCCTGACCCAGGCGAACAACACCTTGCCCAACCTGGACTGGAATGCCGGTATCTACGTGTTTACACCTGGCTCAGCCCCTACAGGTTCCTTTAAGACTGCTTTACCCATGGGACCTTATAACAAGGCATCATTTGCCAAGGCTGTAGCGGGTTTGCCCACCACGCCTCAAGGCCCTACTCTTCTGCAGAGCGGTCTGGCCGAAGCTGATAACATTATCGGTAAACTGACAGGTAAAACAGCAGTTTTTATCTTCACCGACGGCACCTATTCAGAAGATAAACGGTATGAACTGAAGCCCCTGGCCCTGGCCAAAACACTTGTTCGCAAGTACGATGCCTGCATCTATGCGATCAGTGGAGCAACCGATCAGACGGAAAGAGAGCTCGCCAAGGCAATGACCTCGCTTAACGAGTGTTCCATGGTTATCCCTTTTAACAAGCTGCTCGATCATCCGGGATACACCACCGGCGCCCTGTATAGAGTTACCGGCGAAGCAGTTGGTATCGCTGCCGCAGATGGTGTTTTCTTTGATTTTGACAAGGCGGACATAAAGCCGGAATATCATGCAAAGATGCAGAATCTTGGAAAGATTATGGTAGATGATCCCAAGGCTCGACTGGTGCTGGCAGGCTACACCGACGGTAAGGGTTCCGAGGGCTACAATATTGAACTTTCCAAAAAGCGGGCAGAGGCTGTACGTGATTACCTGTTGACCAATTTCAAGATCGACAAAGATCGTATCACCCTGCACTGGTATGGCAAGGCTGACCCGATTGCCAGCAACCAGACTCCTGAGGGACGTGCTGCAAACAGGCGCGTGGTTGGTATTTTGTCACTGATGTAATCGTTTTTTCATCCGGGGAACTCCCGGATCAACCACACGATGTTCATTATTGAGGTACTGTTGCCGGGTAACTGGCCGGTACCTCTTTTTTTTGTAGTTCAATGCCGTTCACTCAGGGGCAAAACATAGTGGTGAAGAATAGATTTTACCATTAAGTTAATGACACTGACCTGCAGTCAATTAAAAAAACAGATATCTCGTTTGCAACGAATAATAAAAAGGTTTTCATGAACACAACAGACAGCAGCAAACTTTTTGAAAAAAATGCCATTGAATCGGCCATTAAAATCAGCATATTAGGGGCCATGGTTGTCGCTACTTTTCGTATCATTCAGCCGTTCATCATGCCCGTTGCCTGGGGAATTATCATAGCCGTTGCCGTGGAACCACTTGTCGGTAAGATTGCCAAGATGCTGGGCGGACGCAGAAAGAGTGCCTCTGTCTTATTTTCTCTGGTGGTTATTGCAGCCCTGGTCATTCCATCGTTCATGCTCGTTTCTTCTTCCATCGACACCGTACAATCAGCGGCAACAAGTCTGGAGAATGACACCCTGAAAGTTCCACCGCCACCGGCCGGAGTGGAGGAGTGGCCGGTTATCGGCTCATCTCTTTATAAATCATGGTCTCTTGCCTCAACAAATCTGGAATCGGCCCTGCATAAATTTGCGCCCCAGTTAAAGGCTGCAGGCGGTGCTCTGCTTGGCAAGGTGGGTGGGGGAATAAAGGCGGTCTTTATGTTTATCATCTCTGTTGCCATTGCAGGTGCACTGCTTGCCACTGCGGGAAAAGGCACCACTGTCATGTCCAGAATTGTCAGCCGTTTTGCCGGAGATAAGGGACCAGAAATTATGACCCTTGCTACGGCGACTATCAGGGGGGTTATGCAGGGTGTTATTGGTGTGGCCGTTATACAGGCTGTCCTGTCGGCCATTGGTATGCTGCTTGTCGGTGTTCCTGCTGCCGGTCTGTGGGCCGGTCTGGTGATGATCCTGGCCATTATCCAGCTGCCGCCGATCATCGTACTTGGCCCCATTGCAGCATGGGTTTTTACCTTTGCTGATACCATGCCTGCGGTTATCTTTCTTATCTGGGCTCTTCTGGTCAGCGGCTGCGACGGCTTTTTAAAACCGATACTCATGGGACGCGGGGTTGATGCCCCGATGCTGGTTATCCTGATCGGCGCACTGGGCGGTATGATGCTTTCGGGTATTATCGGGCTGTTCGTCGGTGCAGTAGTTGTTGCCATCACCTATACCCTGTTCATGGCCTGGGTTGCGGAAGAGCAGTTTAGCGCAACGGCAGTCGAAACGGACGGTAACGATTAAATTGTTCAGCGGATTATCCATGACGCACCAGCGTATACTATCTCCAATTTTTTTGGGTGCCCTCCTGCTCATGCTTGGCGGCTGTACCATGCTTGGCCCGAACTTTCAGACACCGGAGGCACAGGTTCCTGAAACATGGGGCGAGCAGGACAATGAGCTTTTTCAAAAACCTTCAAAGGAAGAATCAATAGCCTGGTGGACCCAGTTCAATGATCCTGTTCTCGATAAGCTTGTCCAGACTGCTTACGCGCAGAATCTTACGCTTCGTAGTGCCGGGATTCGCATCATGGAGGCACGGGCACAGTTAGGACGTGTTAAAGGTCAGAGATTTCCCCAGCTTCAGGAGGCAAGCGGTGACCTGATCACCATAGGCACTACAGGGCCGTCTGATAATCGATATTACAATGCGACTTCTGTAGGCTTTGATGCAGCCTGGGAAATGGATTTCTGGGGTAAATTCCGGCGCGGTATTGAATCCGCCGATGCCAACCTGCTGGCCTCCATGGCAGATTATGATGATGTGTTGGTGACCCTGACAGCGGAAGTCGCCAGAACATATGTCAATATCTGCACCCTGGAAGAGCGTATCCGTCTTGCCCGAAAAAATACCAAAATTCAAGAGGACGGTCTGCGGCTGGTCACGGATCAGTTTGAGGCCGGAGTAGTCACCGAGCTTGATCGCCTCCAGGCAGAAACCCTGTTGTTCAGCACCCAGGCCACTATTCCCAATTTTCAGGCAACACTTTATAGTAACAAACATGCCCTTGCCGTTCTCCTTGGCATGCTCCCTGATGATCTTGAGAAGATATTAAACGAAACAGAGAAGATACCGACAATCTCCTCCGATATAGCCATCGGGGCTCCGGCCGAGTTGTTACGCAGGCGGCCGGACATTCGTCGGGCGGAAATGCAGGCTGCGGCACAGAGTGCACAGATCGGCATTGCCCGGGCAGACCTGTTTCCAAGCTTTACCCTGTTCGGCTCACTGGGCTGGAGTGCAAATGATATCGCCGACAACAGCCTGGTTGATATTTTTGATGCCAACAGTTTTTCCTACAGTTTCGGTCCTGCCTTTAAATGGAACCTCTTTAATTACGGTCGTCTCAAAAACCAGGTTCGCATCCAGGATGCTCGTTTGCAACAGTTGATAACGACGTATCAGAACACGGTACTCAATGCAGCCAGGGAGGTTGAAGACAGTATGACCGGAATTGTCTATGCAAAGAAAGAGGCAGAGTACATCCGCCAGACCATTGTCTCCTCGCAAAAGTCCATGGAACTGGCAATGCTGCAATATGAAGAGGGATTTGTCGATTACCAGCGGGTTCTTGACTCAACCCGGTCAATGACCCTCCAGCAGGATCAATACGCCCAGTTGCAGGGCACAATAACGACCAGCTATATCGCCTTATACAAGGCCCTTGGCGGCGGCTGGCAGATCCGTGAGGGCAAGGAATATCTGTCTCAGGAAACAAAAGAGCAAATGGAACAGCGAACCGACTGGGGAAGCCTTTTAAGTCCACCATCTCCCGAGGGTGAATAACTATGGGAATTCACATTGAAAACGTCGGTATTGATGGGCACGGTTTCAAATATCTTCTTTTCTTCCTGTTGCTCTATCTTGTCGGTAGCCCCTTTCTTGATCCCTATCCATCTGTAGCGATACTTGTCCATCTCTCTTTGTCGGTTACCCTGTTTGTTGCGGTATATACCGTGCAGAAACATCATCAACGACGTTCTGTTGCCATAGTTCTACTGCTGGCACTTCTCGTTCTTTACTGGCTTGGTTTATATGACGTTATCCGTTTCAGTCGACTTGGCTCGTACCTGCTCTTTGTCGTCTATTTCGGTCTTCTGATGTATTCTTATATTATGCAGCTTGCCCGTTTCCAAAAGGTGACCGTAAACGTTCTCTATGCGACGCTCTGCCTTTATCTCATTATCGGACTGTTCTGGGGGGCGCTCTATACGCTGCTCAACGAACTGAGTCCCGGTTCGTACAGCGGTGTATTGCTTGATAACGTCCAGGACAGCCCGCTTCATATTTTTAATTATTTCAGCATGGTTACCCTGACCACCCTGGGCTATGGCGATATTACTCCCCAGACCCCGGGAGCCGGTGCTTTGTGTCAGATGGAGGCTATTATCGGACAGTTCTTCACAGCCGTTGTTGTGGCCTGGCTGGTCGGTAGCATTATAACGGAAAAAGAGACTAAAATCTTAAAAACTGAAATAGAGGAATGAAGAGAGATGAAAAGCTGATGTCATTATGTGATGCCTTCATAAATGGCCAAAAGTAGTTCACACTTTACGTAACTGTGTTTGACTTATGGTTACCGTAAACAATGCGGCAACCTGTACTGTAGGAGCCCAGTCCCCTGGGCGATTTGATGTTGGCCTATAGCACCAATTTTCCATCGCCCAGGGGACTGGGCTCCTACTAGTCAGAAGAAAGTGTAAATAGAAGAATGAAATTCGGGATTGTTTTTGGACAGTTACGAATCTATCACCATTAAAAATGGTAAAAAATATGGCTGACGAAAAAACAACTGATAAAGAGACAACCCCTTCTCCTGATGATCCGGAGAAAGAAAATACCAGCGCACCTGAAGAAAAGAAAAAACGTGATCCAATCAAGCTCTGGACCGGTATTGTTGTTGCATTCTGCATAGTAATATTCATTGGTCATATCCTTGCCGATAAATATACGCCGTATACCAGTAACGGTCGCGTAGAGGCCTTTGTTGTTCCCATTGTGCCTCAGGTTTCCGGGGCCCTGACCAGGGTCAATGTGACCAATAACCAGTTTGTCTCTGCCGATCAGATATTGGCGGTTATCGACTCGGCCAAATATGAACTCGCTGTTCGCCGGGCCCAGGCGGATCTCCAACAGGCAACCCAGACTTCCGAGGCGGATATTGCAGCTGTAAGCACTGCCCAGGCAGGGGTTGCCGAAGCCGAGGCAAACCTGCACAACGCAGAGGTCAAAGGTGAGCGTATCATCAAGCTTTCAAAGAAGGGAGCAGCCTCCATGTCCCGGGCCGACGATGCCCGATCATCTATTGCCGCAAACAAGGCAAAACTGGCCAGTGCCCGTTCAGAACTTGAAAAGGCAAGGTTCAATCTCGGCAGCACCGGCCAGGATAACGCCCGGGTCAGATCGGCACTTGCTGCCCTTGAAACCGCCCAGCTTGA
>JAYEKB010000363.1:0-9098 GCA_034660835.1 Thermodesulfobacteriota bacterium | reverse complement strand
CTGCTTTGTCGCTGCAGGAGCAGGCATAGGCAACTATAGCCTACTCCTGCGCTCAGCGCATCTGCAGCCGCCTCGACTTGTGAAATATGCGGGCTAAGCTGTCAGGGGTGCCGTAGATTTGTGTAGGTAAGCGAAGACTCCGGGCGCGACTGGTCACCATAGCAGTTCTATGCGGATAGTCGCGACCGTGCAAATAGGTAAGCGCAGCGTAGCGAAGACTCCGTGCGGTGTTCCTGACAGCTTACATTAGAATTCTATACCTTTCTGCGCCTTAACTCCCTGCTTGTACGGATGTTTTATCTCGCGCATTTCAGTTACCAGATCGGCGGCCTCAGTAAGCATCTCCCCGGCCCCTCTACCGGTGACAACGATGTGCATGGATGGATCGCGACTGGTTAGAACGTCCACCATTTCCTGTTCATCAATCATCTTGTAGGTGACAAGGTACGTGAGTTCATCAAGCACCACCAAGTGGTGTTTGTTTTCTGCAATGATCTTTTTAGCATACTCCCAGGCCTCCCGTGCAACAGCAACATCTTTCTCCAGGTCATCTGATTTCCAGGTAAAGCCACGGCCCATAACGTGGAAATCAAGTAAATCCCTGTGCTGTTTTACCGCCTCCAACTCACCGTATTGCCAACTGCCCTTGATAAACTGGATAAAACAAACCCTGCGGCCATGACCAACAGTTCGCAAGGCCAAGCCCAGGGCAGAAGTTGTTTTTCCCTTGCCCTTGCCGGTAAACACCATTAACAACCCTTTTCTGCTATTCGCCATATTACTCTCCCAACTTTCTGGTATTAACCGCAGCCCCTTTTTGCGGCAATCCCTGTGAGAGCGGTCTGCCATGTTGGCGAACATATTCATACAAAACAATGGAAGCAGCCACGCTGACATTCAAACTCTGCACATGCCCCCACTGTGGGATGGAAAGACCGTCGACAGCGGGAAATTCCCTGCGGTCAAAGCTGATGCCAAACTCTTCATGCCCCATGACAAAGGCGGTTTTTTTCGCAAATGTATATTCGCCAAGCAGGTTGGAACATCCGGGCTCAAGGACAATAACAGAGTAGCCCTGTTGTGACAGTACACGGTAACAGGAAGAGAAATCGTCATGCATATGAAAAGAAACCCAGCGCACGGATCCCTTGGCCGGATCCGGATCAAAAGAACGTACTCCTACCAGATGAATCTCTCGGGCGCCAAAGGCATCGGCGGATCTGAATATCTTGCCGATATTGAAATCCGGCTTCAATCCGTCAAGCACCAGAATGCATTCATGCAGGCCCGGTTTGGCACTGGCCAGATTACGTCGCCTTGCCTGTTCAAAACGGGTTTCAATATCAAGGCGTTTGTTATAACATCTTCTCATAAGTTACAATTGTTCTCTGGTTGTTCTTTTTCAGCACACGTTGTACTCTGAGATTTGAAAAAAGACAACCTTCAGCGATATCGGGAGAACGCATTGTGAAGAAAACAAAAATATCCTGCTGCCAGGTGTGCGGAGCTGAAAAAAAAACAGCCAAAACAGCTGGCTACCAGGCTTGTTCCAGCTGCCGTACAATTATCAGCACTATAAAAAACCATCCTGCAATTATTAAAAAGCTGTGGCCGGAGATGCAGGATGACCCTATTCTGCCTAAACTTGATCAAACGACAGTCAAAGAAAAAACGGAACTGCCTGAAGTATTAGACGGCAAGCGTTACCGGACCGTGGACCGGGAGAGCAATAAGTGGTATTTATCAATCAGTGAGCTTGACGGTCGACCTGTAGAGGTATTTGCATCAACCGCTTTTGACCGCGACCATGAACTGCAGTCCCGCATTTCCAACCTGACCACTATTACCAGGCTGATTTCACTTATTCTTCGCCATATTTTTATTAATGAGCCCCTGACCCTGAACAAATGCCTTAAACAGATCAAACGCAGCTCGCGTCAAAAAAATGATCTGCCTGATATGCTCTATGGGGTCTTAAACCGCTATTCTGACACACCTCAGGAAGAGATAAACCCGGAAATGAAACGGACTGCGTAGCTCTACTTGTAGATTTGTAGTATAATAAAGACTGTAACCCATCACCAATTGAAAAATCATATATTCTAATCGGTTTATGAGTGACTCCGAATCAAAAAAAAATAACAAATTAACCAAGTCTGACGGTGATAACGCCCGACCGCCTAAGGACAATGGGCTCGAAAAGTCAATCCTTTCACAGGTTGGCGAAAAAGAAAATATACAGGATGAATCCCTGGAGGAAATTCTGCTGCAGGAACTCCTGCAGAAAACAACCCAATTACAACTGGTTGATAAAACTATTTCCAGGATGCAACAGGAACTGGACATTACCCGCCAGATTATCGACTGCCAGACCAAAGGAATTCTGTTTGCAGACATACAGCGCCATTTAGTTTATGCCAATACTGTTTTCTGCAGCATGACAGGATATAACCAGCAGGATCTTAAGGAGAAAAGACTTGATCAGTTTGTTGCGCTGTCTGATCCAAATCAGAACCTGAGAACAATCCTGCAGGAAGCCATGCACTGGGGAAGCTGGCACGGAAAAGTGTTTATCAGAGATGACAACAACAGCCGGCTGCCGTTTAGCATGTCAATCAATTACCGTAATGAAAGGCTGCATGAAGAAATCAAAGATGGCTTTATCTGCCAGTTGACACCCGTTGACAGAATAAAAACCACTCAGCCGAACCAAAACTCGTTATCCCTGTTTTCCTATGATGCCCTGACCGGACTCCCGGATAGACTTTCTTTTCAACAACATTTTTCTCACTGTATCGAACAGGCCGGGATTGACCACTCTCACGTCGGCCTGCTCTACATTGATCTTGATCATTTTAAACGTATCAACCGCATGCTGGGCTCCGGCTTTGGCGATGAGCTGCTCTGCAGAGTTACAGCCATACTGCAGCAGTGCGGAAATGCGTCAGGAGCTAATTTTGTAGCCCGCTTAAGCGGGGATGAGTTTGCTCTCATTCTACCCTCGCCGACCAGCGAAAGGCTGGTTAAAGAACTTGCAGACAGGATACTTCGTACATTCCAGCACTCCCTGGCCATTAAATCCCGTGATATCTTTGTCACCCCGAGTATCGGCATAAGTCTTTATCCCGAAGACGGTACAAGCCCGCCCGAACTGCTGCGAAATGCGGACACAGCCATGGAAACGGCAAAGGCCAGAGGCGGAAATAGCAGCTGCCGATGGAACAACGATATGGATACCCAGGCTCTCCAGAACCTGCACTTGGAAAACGATCTGCGCAAAGCCGTTGCAGCCGGCGAGCTGTTTAATCATTATCAACCACAGATCGACCTGACAAGCGGGGTGATTGTTGGCATGGAGGCGTTGGCGCGCTGGGAGCATCCTGTGCACGGCAATATTTCGCCGGTCATCTTCATCCCCATTGCCGAAAATACCGGACTCATCGAGGAACTCGGTCTTGATCTCGTACGGGTGGCCTGTGAACAGGGACGAAAATGGCTGTCCATGGGTTTTAAGGGTTTTACCATGGCCGTCAATCTGTCCGGCAGTCTGCTGCGACGGCACGACCTGTTTGAGGAAATTATGGCTTGCCTGGAGAGTACCGGCTTTCCGCCAGCCTCACTCGAAGTGGAGTTTACGGAAAGTGTGCTCATTGAAAACATGGACAACACCATTGAGCTGATTAATAAATGCCGGAAAGAAGGGATCAAAATGGCCATTGATGATTTCGGCACTGGTTACTCATCGCTGAGTTATCTGCAGCGTTTTGCCGTGGACAAGATCAAGATTGATCGCTCTTTCATCATGAACGTGACCACTAATGCCAGTGATGCGGCAATCACCATGGCCATCATCGCCATAGCAAAAAAACTTAATTTCCAGGTTCTGGCCGAAGGAGTCGAGACCGAGGAGCAGCTGTTTTTTTTGCAGGAAAACCAGTGCGACGAATGTCAGGGTTTTTTATTCAACAAACCTGTCACGGCCGAGCATATGACGAATCTTCTCATGCGCGACTCCAGTGTTGCCCTGAAACATAAACGAATAATAGATAAATTTTACTCAATTAAAGAACAAAATACTGAAGTGTAACCGGTTTACTTTTCCTGCTTAAAAAGATTTAGATATTTACCATACCCCTCTTCTTCCAGTTTCTCCCTTGGTACAAATTTGAGTGCTGCTGAATTTATGCAGTAGCGCAGGCCGGTGGGAGCAGGCCCATCGTCAAACACATGACCAAGGTGGGAATCTCCATGTTTGCTCCGCACTTCGGTACGGACGGTAAACAGGCTCCGGTCCTTGTGCTCTAAAATATTGTTCTCTTCCACAGGACGAATGAAACTGGGCCAGCCGGTGCCTGATTTAAACTTGTCTGTAGAAGAAAAAAGCGGTTCGCCTGTGACTATATCAACATAAATCCCCTCTTTTTTATTGTCCCAGTAGTCATTGTTAAAAGGAGGTTCAGTACCCTCTTTCTGGGTCACTTTGAACTGCAGGGGTGAGAGATTATTCTTAATTTCCTCATCAGTCGGCCGTATATATTTTTTCTCCACAGCAGGCTTGCCAATCTCTTTTCCCTTCCAGGTCTCCTTGATAAAGCCGGCCCGTCCTGATCCGACCTTGTACGAGGAGTAATGCATTACATTTTTTTTGTAATAATCCTGGTGATACTCTTCAGCCGTGTAAAAAGTCTTTGCCGGCAGGAGTGCGGTGATTACCGGTTTTTCAAAGATTTCCGATGCATCCAACTCTTTTTTGGACAGCTCAGCTTCTTTTTTCTGTTCTTCATTGTGATAAAAAATTGCCGTAAAGTACTGGGTGCCACGGTCGGCAAACTGGCCTCCGTCATCAGTGGGATCTATCTGACGCCAGAATACATCAAGCAATTGGTTATAACTGACCTTTTCCGGATCATAGGTAACCATGACTGCTTCATAATGACCGGTTGTACCGGAAGTGACCTGTTCGTACGTGGGATTTTCAACATGGCCGCCGGTGTACCCGGCCACAGCCTCAACAACCCCCTCCGTATTTTCAAAAGGAGGCTCCATGCACCAGAAACAGCCACCGGCAAAGGTAGCGGTTTCATGACGGGTAGAGGCGACAGCCCCATTGGATGAAAACAGCAACAAACAGGAAAGTAAAATAAAAACAATTGTAGTTGTCATGGTATCTCCATTCTGAATTTAGATTTGTTATTCCTACAATGTAGCAATCGATAACAATTTGGCAAGTCAGTTTTTCTGAAAATTGATATCAGGATTTTGACTTGGAAAGAGACCTCAGATAAAGAAGCCAGCCTGTTCCGGGCAGTAGAAAAAGAAAGGCCAGGATCATGACGATGGTACGGGGATTAATCCCCATATCAAGGGCCTGACCAGTGCACCAGGTGGACATGCTGAGTACCAGGGTAAGCAGGGCCATCTCGGCTGCAAACACCCTGCCCCGAAACCTGTCTTCAACACGGCGGTGCAGCAGGGTTGTACTGAAGACCCACTGGATAGCGCCGCCGATATGGCCAAAAAACACACAGACAGCAGCAAGGATAATAGTAGGTGATTGACTGAACAGCAGATAAGAAACCGATGAAATAAAAAAAGCAGCGCCAATGGCACGACGCATGGGATTAATACCTTCACCAAACAGACGCCAGGCAACAATGGGACCGACTGCGGCACCAAGACCACGCATGGAAAAGAAGACACCACTTAAGCCGCCCTGTCCATTGTCTGAAAAAACCTGCTCCCCAAACACGGTAAGCATAACAAGAATTCCGCCGGACAGGGCCCAGCCGCTTTTTACCATAAGCAGGGCAGCGACCCGGGGATGTTCCTGTACATAGCAGGCTCCTTCCGCCAGACCCTGCCAGCCGGTGATCCTGGCAAAAGAAAAACCTGCCAATTTCTTTTTTGTGCGTGTCGGCAGGGCGACAAAAGACATGATACCTGCCGAGATAATAAAGGTAAAACTGTCCAGGATGACAGCCGTCTGCCAGCCAAAAGTTGCAGAGACAAAACCTCCCAGGGCAGCGCCGATTGCAAGCATTATGGACCAGGATGATCCGGACAGACCGTTGGCCGTACTGAGTTCTTCCCTGCTGCAGAGATTGGGGACTGTGGCCTGACGTGCCGGATGGGCAAAGGTCCAGATCGACTCCTGAACAAAGGCAAGCAGGTACACCAGCCAGACATGCTCAACATCACGAACCAGCAGATAGCCCAACACCACCACTACCCGCATCAGATCACATGTTATAAGAATAGTCTTACGACTGAACCGATCTGCAACCACACCTGCCATCGGGCCCAAAAATGTTGTGGGCAAAAACTTGGCTATCAGAAACCAGCTCACAGCCCGACCGGAACCGGTAAGTTCGTTTAAGAGGACAAAAATACCGATATAGTTAAACCAGTCACCCATCTGGCTGATGACCCCTGATAACCAGAAACGTCGATAGTTGACATTGGATCGGAGTAGATGCAGATATGAGGAAAAATGACCTGCCGAGTGTAGTGAAGCCCCGGGCTTCGAATCAGTGGTGGAATCCATCAGCTTTTTCTGTCAACATTTACGCTTTTTCATGGGATTAACTGAGGATATCATCCTCTGGTTTACGGTACCTTACACGAGTATAGTAACTCAGAAAAATGAAACTCACATTAAATACAACCCAGATCATGACTGGAGGGTGCCTTGAAAATAAATTGACTCTATGCGAGAGGCTGTGTAATAAACAAGTTTTATTTTTGTGATATCTATCCTGCTGAAATAGCCGTTCTGTTCCGGCAGACTTTATTCTCATATTCCCATGGAGAAGTACAATGGGACAGACCATTGCTGAAAAAATATTTGCAGCGCATCTGCGTGACACCCCGACACCCGACAACATGGTGCTTGATATTGACGTTATCATGTGCCACGAGATCACCACCCCCATTGCCATCATGGACCTGATGGACAAGGGAATGGACCGGGTGTTTGACCCCGCCAAAATCAAGGCGGTTATCGACCATGTTACCCCACCCAAGGACTCCAAGACTGCTACCCAGGCCAAGATTATGCGGGACTGGGCCAGGCGGCATAAGATCAAGGATTTCTTTGATATCGGCCGTAACGGTGTCTGTCATGCCCTGTTTCCGGAAAAAGGATTTATCAGGCCGGGTTATACGGTAATTATGGGTGATTCCCATACCTGTACCCATGGTGCCTTTGGTGCCTTTGCCGCCGGTGTCGGAACAACAGATCTGGAGGTCGGCATCCTCAAGGGAGTTTGCGCTTTTCGCAAGCCCGCTTCCATGAAGATTGAGGTCATCGGCACAATGCCTGAAGGAGTCTTTGCAAAGGACATTATCCTCCACATCATCAAGACGCTCACGGTTAACGGGGCAACAGATTTGGTGATGGAGTTCTGCGGGCCTGTAGTTGAGCAGATGGATATGTCTTCGCGCATGACCCTGTGCAACATGTCGGTGGAGGCCGGGGCAACCTCGGGACTTTGCCTGCCTGATGCCACAACCGCTGAATATTTGTGGCCCTTTATCAAGGACGACTATGCTTCCATTGAAGCGGCAGCTGAAGAGTTCAGCAAGTGGCATTCCGATACGGATGCCGTCTATGCCCAGTCTTTGACCGTTGATGTATCAAACCTGCAGCCCCAGGTAACCTATGACTTCAAACCGGACAAGGTTAAGGATATTTCAGAACTTGCCGGAGCCAGGATCGACCAGGTGTATATCGGTTCATGCACCAACGGCCGTATCGAGGATATCCGCTCAGCAGCTTCCATTCTCAAAGGACGTACAGTTGCAGATACTGTCCGCGGAATCCTGACCCCGGCCACCCCGGCTATTTACTCCCAGGCTTTGGACGAGGGATTGATTAAGATATTTATGGATGCAGGCTTCTGCGTGCTCAATCCTACCTGCGGAGCCTGTCTCGGAATGAGCAGCGGTGTTTTGGCCGAAGGCGAGACCTGTGCCTCTACCACCAACAGGAACTTTAACGGACGCATGGGTAAAGGCGGCATGGTCCATCTGATGAGTCCGCTTTCTGCTGCAGCTGCTGCAATTACCGGCGAGATCACAGATCCGAGAGAATTCATGAACTAATTTATTGGTAGGAGTCCTGTCCCCGGACGATTGTAGGCGTTAACCGTTATCATATTATCGCCCTGGGGACAGGGCTCCTACAGCAAAACAAAAGTATCCTTTATTGCAATGTTATACAGGAGTAGACGATGAAAGAATTTGGCGGACCTGCCTTTTATATAAATAGAAACGACATCAACACCGATGAAATAATTCCTGCAAAATATCTCACTGAAATCAGCAAACGCGCCCTGCAGCCCCACCTGCTGGAAGACCTGATTCTTGACGGCAAGGAGTTTGATACCAACGCTGAAGATTTTCAGCAGGCAAAGGTGCTGATAACGCGCACCAACTTCGGCTGTGGTTCTTCCCGGGAACATGCGGTATGGGCGTTGGAAATCAATGACATCAACGTGGTTATCGGGGAGAGCTTTGCCCGTATTTTCCGGCAGAACATGTTTAATTGCGGAATTCTTGCCGTTGAACTCTCAGCTACTGACATTAACCGCCTTTTTGCCCTTGCTGAACACCACGGCACGGTAACGGTCAGGGTTGATCTGGAAAACGAAACAATTGTTGGAGAAGATGAGAGCGGGGAGAGTGTCGAGTGCAGCTTTGCCATGAATCCCTTTGACAAGGATCTGGTGGGTGCCGGCGGCTGGCTGGCCTATGCGGACCAGAAGTTTTAATTAAAAAAAGCGGTTCGCGATTAGCAGTTAGCAGTTAGCTCAAGGAATGAACAAAAAAGCTAACCCGTATATTTCACAAGTCGAGGTAGGCGCAGATGCGCTGAGCATCTGAGCAAGCTATAGTTGCCTATGCATGCTCAGATAGCGACAAAGCAGGTGCGGCTGCATCGGCTTGCCTTCGGTGAACACTTTGCAAGTTTTCATGAAGAAACAATCTCGAAATAATCACTAAAAAATCCATGTGTTATGCGGCATGGAACAAAGTGTTCATGAAATATGCGGGCTAACGGCTAATCGCTGTTTATTTACATTCCTAATTCAGCCATT
>JAYEKB010000362.1:0-9122 GCA_034660835.1 Thermodesulfobacteriota bacterium | reverse complement strand
AAAAAATCTAATCAAACATGCAACTACAGTCATAATAAAGGGAAACCATTGGCAATGTCAAGCACTCCGAAGAAGTGTAAGGTTGACCTTCTTCCCGAACACCTTTGATAAAAAAACCAGGCCCGAAAACCAAGCCCCACGAAAAGAATAAAAGAATAAGTTTTATGGCGAAGTTTTCCTGAAAGGTACTTGTTTGTCCATAGATGGTCCTTTTCCTGAAATTGTTCTTTATACTGACACTTGACTTTTTCTTTCTTGCTGATAATATTTATTACTATGCAAATAGAATAAATATTATTTCCAGAGGTTGTTATCATGAAAATTATCATTCAGGAAAAAGCCCGGGAGATGTTGAGAAACAAGTTGGAAGCGGATCAGTTTTTGCGGGTTGTAGTTACTGAAGGCGGTTGTGCCGGTTTGACCTATAGTGCCGACATTGACCGGGAGATGAAGGAAGGTGAGAGTGTGATCCTGCAGAGCGGAGATATTCGGGTCGTGTCGGACCCGGAGAGCAGCCAATATCTGGACGGCTTAACCATAGATTACTCTGATGATCTGATTGGTGGCGGTTTACAATTCACCAATGAACACGCCGGCGCCACCTGTGGCTGCGGTTCAAGTTTCAACCTGTCCGGTTTCCCGGTTGTCGAGAATGGCAAGTGCGGGAAAGGATAAAGGGTAAAGACTGGAGACTGTTTATTTTAATTTAAGGTAACTATTCAGCTGCACCCCATCCTGGAGTCTACGCTACCTGGGGCGATCAGGTCGCCTCACATAGGCGTTTACACCGCTTTGCGGTGCTACGGAATTTTGCTCTCCTATTGTTGCTATCCGGGTTCGGCCCGATAACCTTAATGAAATGCCCTGTGCGGATCCGCATGCAGGGTGGTGTGGGGGCTGGGAGAGAAAAACCCCCGGCTACCGGATTATGCATTTTTCCTCTTGATATTAACTGCTTATGCGTGAACTAACTAGCCGATTAATACTTACGCCTGACTCAGCAGCTTGAATTGCTAGGTTGCGATGTACTTCCGGGGGTACGCGCACCATAAATTTGCCACTATAATTTTTGTTAGCAATTGGCTTTGGTATTTCTTCGTTATTTTCGTTCATGTCATTAATTATTTCGGCGACAGCATTGCGTATACCTTTTAAAGCTGATTCCGGAGTCTTCGAGAGCCAACTTAGGCTAGGAAATTCTACGCAGAGGCCAACATACTCTTTGTCTTCTTCTGACCAAGTTACTCTGTATGTGTAGTGATCATTTCTTAATGGCATTTTCCACCTCCAATTTTTCTATGGCTTGAAGCACCTGTTTGACTTGGTATGCTTTCGCCTTACCTTTGCTGTTTTGGATATTAACTCGTGGATCACCTCGCCAAGGAGTTTTGTATATTTTGTGACTACTCCCTGACTGCCGGGATTTACCAAAATAATGTTCACAGACCTTGCATAATTCTGCAAAGCGTACATTGGCGGGATTTTGTTTAAGTTGCTTGAGAATATCTTTTATTTGAGCCATGCAATTATAATATCACTATTGATACTAAAGTCAAGATTGAGGAGGTAGATGATTTGACGCACAACGGGCTCTGCGGTGCTGCGGAATTTCTCTTTCATCGGTCACAGGAGGCTGTGCCGGCTTCGTACGGTGTCACCTGATACTGGAATAAGCAAACAGGGCGCGAGCGCCCAGAGTTACGTTACACCGCAGAGCGATGTAACAAGAGCAAATAACTGGATCGAAGTCTGCTCCCGCCTGTGCTGGAATGACGTAATAGCGAAAAAATAGAGTTGTTACGATTTCATCATTCAAGTTATTTTGCTTTTTTTGACCCCATTTTCCTCCATAAGTTTTACCAACATCTCGTAGGGCTGTGCGCCAACAAATGTATCTTGATTCATCACAAATGAAGGAACAGCCGTAATTTTTTTCTCTCGCGAAAGGTTCCAATCCGCATCCACCGCCGCCTTAAATGCCCTTGTCGCAAGAACTGCTGCAGCCTCTTCGCCAGGGAGCTCAACAGATGCTGCCAAATCTACAAGCACCGGGATTTTTGCGATATTCTTTCCGTCTACAAAGTAGGCCTTGAAGGCCGCATTGTGGAATACATCCCCTTTATTTTTTGATTCAGCCCAAAGAGCTAATTCCTGCAACAGGCGACTATTATAGGTCTTTTTTCTTTCTCCGAAAGGCAATGCCAGTTCAGCCGCTGTTTTTTTCAAATGGCACATCATTTTTTCAATATCTACGGAAGAATTGGTAAAAAGATCTTCAAGAAAAAGCCCGTCTTCAGGTGTGTTCGGATGAAGCGGAAAAGCCCGCCAGCGAATGGCGATTTCATATTCTTTTTTAAGCTGTTCAATACGCCCGGTAATGAAGTAGCACCAGGGTCAGATGTAATCGGAGAATATTTCGAGTGTTACTGTTGTGGACATTTCTTTATCTCTCTCTATTGCGAAACATAATGATTCATAAAATTTATGTGCAAGCGTTCTTTTCAAATTTGACGAAAGCTACCTCATGGGTTGAGATTCTTCCTGAGATTCAAGGCACCCTACAATTTATCTGCACTCGGAAACATAAGCGTCCTGATGGTCGGCAAAAACCTTGCCAAGTAACCGGTTGCCAAACTGCCCGTTTTCCTTCTCTATAACCTGGCGGACATAAAAATCCTGGATCGGGAAATGGTTGGGTCCGAACCTGAATTTGCCCCGGACGCTTGCAAAATCAGCCTTTTCCAGGGCAGTTCGAAACAGGTCTGATTTTGACATATCGCCGTCCACTGCCTTAAGTGCCGACCCGATAAGCAGGGCAGTGTCATAGCCCTGACTGGCATACAGGGTCGGCGTACGGCCATAGGTTTGTTCAAACGCTTTGACAAATGTAGTGTTGGCCGGGCTGTCAAAATCAGCACTCCACTGGGAACTGTTGATGACACCAACAGCCCCTTTGCCCACGGCTTTTAAAAGGCGCTCGTCGGTCGCTGCCGGGCCGAGCAGGGGAATAATCCCGTTCAAGCCTGCCTGGGCAAATTGTTTGAGAAAGTTGATTCCCATGCCGCCGGGCAGAAAAAAATAGACCGCATCCGGCTTTGCCTTGCGCAGGGTGGCGATTTCAGCCGCATAGTCGGCCTGGCCAAGGGTAGTGTACACATCACCGGCTATGCCCCCCTTGTAATATCGCTTGAAGCCGGCGATATTATCCTTTCCAGCCAGGTAGTTGGGGGCTATGAGGTAGACGTTGTCAAAACCCTGGTCAGTGGCGTACTGGCCGATAACCTCAGACAGGCTGTCGGTCTGCCAGGAGACGTTGAAAAAATTTTCATGGCACCCCTTGCCAGCCAGCATGGAGGGTCCGGCAAGGGGACTCAGATAAAAAACACCTTGACGCACGACTTTGGGAACCACGGCCATAGCCACGTTGGAAAAGACTATTCCGGTCAGAATCTTTGCCTTATCCCGTTTGATAAACCGCTCAGCAATCTGCCGACCCTTTTCCGGCTTGCGCCCGTCATCGGCCACCAGCAGCTCTACCGGTATGCCGCCCAGTTTACCGTCTTCCAGATTAATGGCCAGTTTGAAGCCATCCCGGATCTCCTCACCAAGATACCCCGCCTTGGTGGACAGGGTGGTAATCATGCCGATCTTGATCGGTTCTGCAGCCATAGCAGAAGACGTGCTGAGCAGAACAATACAGAATACAAACCCGTATGTTTTCATCATCTATTTTCCTGAAAAAGCGCTGGTACCCCACTAAGGGATACCAGCGCCGGTCACTGGGCTGTTTCTTATTTCATTGTGCACTCACCGGCATAGGCATCCTGATGATCGGTAAATACCTTCTCAAGAATCCGGTTGGTGTAGTTGCCCTGGTCGTCCTTTGTCACCTCGCGGACATAGATATCCTGGATAGGATGATGGTTGGGGCCGAACTTGAACGCGCCGCGCACCGAGGCAAAATCCGCCCTGGCAAGTGCTGACCGGAACTCGTCGGTTTTGCTCATATCGCCGCTCACAACTTTGAGGGCAGAGCCGATGAGCATGGCATCATCATACCCCTGGCCGGCATACAGGGTCGGGGTCCGGTTATAAGCTTTTTTAAAGGCGGCAACAAATTCTGTATTGGCCGGAACATTCAGATCCACGGACCACTGGGAGCCGTTGATCACGCCGACTGCAGCATCACCGACGGCTTTCAGAATCCGCTCATCAAAGGAAAATGCCGGGCCAAATACGGGAATCGCATCCTTCAGACCCGCCTGGGCATACTGCTTGAGAAAGTTGATGCCCATGCCTCCAGGCAGGAAAAAGAAAACCGCATCCGGCTTGGCCGCCCGCAGAGTAGCAAGTTCTGCCGCATAATCCGACTGGCCAAGAGTTGTATAAACCTCGCCGGCAATCTTGCCCTTGTAAAATCGCTTAAAGCCTGACAGGGCATCTTTGCCTGCCGGGTAGTTTGGGGCCAGCAGATAGACATTGGCAAACCCTTTATTCTGTACATACTGGCCCACAACCTCGGAGAGATTGTCATTCTGCCAGGCTACGTTAAAATAGTTGGGATCACACCCTTTACCTGCAAGCATGGATGGACCGGCATTTGGGCTGATATAAAAAATACCCTGGCGCACTACCTTGGGTACCACGGCCATGGCCACGTTGGAAAACACGATGCCGGTGAGGATTTTGGCCTTGTCTCGTTTGATAAATCGCTCGGCAATCTGACGCCCTTTTTCCGGCTTGCGGCCGTCATCGTCCACCAGAAGTTCTACAGGAACGCCACCCAGCTTGCCGTCCTGCATGGCAATGGCCAGTTTGAAGCCGTCCCTGATATCTTCACCAAGATATCCAGCCTTGGTGGACAGGGTGGTGATCATACCGATCTTTACCGGGTCTGCGGCCATGGCCAGAGATGCGGAAAAAACTACAACACAGAATGAGAGAATTATTTTTTTCATGGTTCCTCCATTTATTTATAGAAAGTAATGGGTTCCGGGTCGCTGGTTTCGGACTCTTGGCCCTGACTATTCCGATAAAATCCGTACGGCTCCCTTATCCGCCGAGGCGGCAAAATGGGCATAAACCTTAAGCGCCGTGGATATTTTTCGGTCACGATTTGGAGTAAAGGCGGCGGCTCCGCGGTCTTCTTCTTCTTTTCTGCGTGCAGCCAGATCCTCATCGCTGATCTCAAGAGAAATGGATCGCTTGGGGATATTAATGTCTATGGGATCACCGTCCCGAACCAAGCCGATGGCACCACCGCCTGCCGCCTCGGGTGAAACGTGACCAATGGAAAGGCCTGAGGTGCCGCCGGAGAAGCGGCCATCCGTAATCAGGGCACACTCGGCACCCAGATGAATGGATTTCAGGTAGGAGGTCGGATACAGCATCTCCTGCATACCCGGACCGCCTCTGGGCCCTTCGTATACGATAAAGACCACGTCGCCCGCCTTGATCTCACTGTTTAAAATAGCCTCACAGGAGGCCTCCTGGGAGTGGTACACCCTGGCGGTTCCCTGGAAATGGAGAATGGAGGGATCAACGCCCGCTGTTTTGACGATGCAGCCCTTTTCAGCAATATTGCCGTACAATACGGCCAGGCCGCCATCCTTTGAATAACAGTGAGCCCAGTCTCGTATACAGCCATTTTCCCGATCCGTATCCAGGCTGTCATACATGGTCTCCTGGGAGCCCATGATCAGGTTTCGGCCTTTGCATGCCGGGGCACTGCCATACAGGCTGCGGGCGGCATCTATTACGCTTTCTTCCATGATATCAAACTGGACCAGGGCCTGGGCCAGGGTCAAACCGTCCGCCCTGCTCACCGAGGTATCAAGCAGAGCTGCCCGATCAAGTTCGCCAAGAATGCCAAGGATGCCTCCGGCCCGGTTCACATCTTCTACATGATAGGCAGAGGAAGGTGCCACCTTGCACAGGTTGGGCACCTTGCGTGATAATGCGTCAATATCCTGCATGGTGAAATCCACGTCGGCCTCATGGGCAATGGCCAGGATATGCAGCACCGTGTTGGTGGAGCCGCCCATGGCAATATCAAGGGCCATGGCATTCATGAACGCAGCTTTAGTGGCAATGGAGCGGGGCAGCACAGATCCGTCTTCATTACCGTACCAGGCCTCACACATGGCAACAATGCGCGTTGCCGCCTGCTCAAACAGGGACAGCCGGTTCGTATGGGTGGCCACCACGGTGCCGTTTCCAGGCAAAGCTAACCCCAGGGCCTCGTTTAAGCAGTTCATGGAGTTGGCCGTAAACATGCCGGAGCACGATCCGCAGGTGGGACAGGCAGCCCGCTCAATCTCGGCGATCTCGTCATCAGTTACCGACTCATCTCCTGCCAGCACCATGGCATCCACCAGGTCATAGCCTCGATTTTTGCCCTTGATACGCCCGGCTTCCATGGGACCGCCTGAGACAAAAATAGCAGGTATATTGAGCCGCATGGCAGCCATCAGCATGCCGGGCGTGATCTTATCGCAGTTGGAGATGCAGACCATCGCATCAATTTTATGCGCGTTGCACATGTACTCCACCGAGTCGGCAATCAACTCCCGTGACGGCAGGGAGTAGAGCATGCCGTCATGGCCCATGGCAATCCCGTCGTCAATGGCAATGGTGTTGAACTCGGCTGCAAAACAGCCCTGTTTTTCAATGAGACGCTTTACCTGTTGGCCGATTTCGTGCAGGTGCACGTGACCGGGGACCATTTGGGTAAATGAGTTGACCACCGCGATGATCGGTTTGCCCATTTGCTCATCAATCATGCCGTTGGCCCGCCAGAGGGAACGGGCTCCTGCCATTCTCCTGCCCTGGGTCGTCTCGTCACTGCGAAGAGGGATTGTCATGATATTGTCTCCTGAAAGCACGGGTTAACACATTTTTTTCTTGTATTTATTCACTGGTTCGCGATAGTACTTAAATAACAGTCTTTGTCAATTTTATTACGGTAAACTATTATGAAACAACCGGAAATCAACTATTGGATCGGCGCTATGCTGGCCAGGCATGAACGGGTATCTGATTTAAATATCACAGTGGGCAAAACCCTGCAGGTAGAAAGTGACGGTGTTCTGGTGCCGGTGGATGTCGAACCACCGGTGACCGAACTCACCCCTTTTCAGGCCGAGGTATTCGCCCTCAACCTGATCGGAGGCAACCGCCGCCTGCTCCATGACCTGGTCACTAAGGGATCCTGTGACCTTTCGTACTCACCCGATGATACCGTCCGGTTTCGTGTTAATATTTTTACCCAGAAAGGTTTTTTTACAACGGTTCTGAGAAAACTGGAAACCACGATTCCTACCATTGCCGGTTTTAAGTTTCCACCTCAATTTGAAATGATGGCCAAAGAGGTTAACGGTCTGGTTCTGTTTACCGGAGCCACCGGCAGCGGTAAGACGACGTCCATGGCAGCAATTCTCAACAGGATCAACGAAGAACGTGCTATACATATCGTTACCCTGGAAGATCCGGTCGAGTACATCCATCCCCACAAGTTGGCCACCTTTAACCAGCGGGAAATGGGCGATGATTTTGATACCTTTGCAGGGGGCTTAAGGGCAGCTCTGCGCCAGGCGCCCAAGGTCATCCTGGTTGGTGAGATTCGTGACCGGGAAACCCTGGAGATTGCCCTGACAGCGTCAGAAACCGGGCACGTGGTCTTTTCCACCCTGCATACCATTGACGCTGGCCAGACCATGAACCGTATCCTGGGTATGTTTGACCAGAGTGAGCAGGTCATGATCAGAAACCGGCTGGCGGATACCATCCGCTGGGTTGTAAGCCAGCGGCTGCTGCCCCGTATCGGCGGCGGCCGGGTGGCAGCCATGGAAATCCTTTGTACCAGTCTGCGGATCACGGACCTGTTGATCAATGGCGAGACGGAAGAAAAAACCTTTTACAATGTCCTCAAAGAAGGTTTTACCCATAACATGCGGACCTTTGACCAGCACCTGCTGGAACTCTATGAGCAGGGGATGATCACCGAACAGTCCGCCGTAACCTATTCCTCGCACCGCAGCGAGATTAAACGGGGCCTGGATACCATCAAATCGGCTCGTGGTGAACGTACATCTGATCTTGACGGCCTGCATATGCAGGAGGAGGAAAAGGATCAGTACAGCGGCTGGTCCTGAAGTACCGGCGACGGCAGTAAAAATTCGTGCCTCCACATGGCCACCGGATGTGTGCAGTTATACCTAAAAGGTAGGAAGATACTACCCCGGAGAATAAAATGATCAGTTCTTGTCCCCATTGTCGGATTGCTCTCAAGTTTAATAAGGCCCAACTTGCCAAACTTCAGCAGGCTCTCAGCGCCTTGGCACCCGGCAAACGGTTGACCATCAAATGCCCGCAATGCAAAAACCCTATACAACTTGATGCCGGCGGAACAGCAGAATTCACCTCAACCGGTGGTATAACCCCGCCACCGCCACCTAATCTGGACTGGCTGAAGGCTGGCCAGCTGGAAGAGGAAGAAAAGGTTGCAGATGTTCCCATGGCTCTGGTCCTGCACCCTGACCCGGAAGCCATGGAAAAGGTGAGGGCTGCCATGGAGTCAGTGGGCTACCGGGTATTGACAGCAGAAACGGTTGCAGAGGCTATAGAACAGATGCGTTTTTTCAGCTTTGCCTGCGTCGTTTTTCATGCTGATTTTGAACCGGGCGGGCTGGCTGCCTCCACCTTCCATACCTATATGCGGCAGATGGCCATGGAGCGCCGCCGCTATATCTTTTACATTCTCTTTGGCCCAGAGTTTCACAGCCTGTACGATCAGGAAGCCCTTGCCTATAGTGCCAACCTGGTTGTTTCGGAACAGGATCTCAAATATTTTGATATTATCCTGCGCAAGGCCATTCCTGCCTATGAGGAGTTATTCGGCCCCATTCTGGAAGAACTCAATGCTTACGGAAAGCGGTAATAAGGGCCTGTTAATAAATAAGTGTCACACCTATGCATCTCTGCTTCGGGTCATATTTGTACGATTTTCAATTACAAAATCCTCAACGTAGCTATGCTACGCCTCCGGTTTTGTGCAATCAAATCGTACAAATCTAACCCAAATCAGAGCGCCTAAATGCAACACTTATTTCTTAACAGGCCCT
>JAYEKB010000361.1:0-2054 GCA_034660835.1 Thermodesulfobacteriota bacterium | reverse complement strand
CGGCCCTGGTAAAGCTGCCGGTTCCGGCAACCGCTTGAAAAGTTCTGAGCTGATCAAAGTTCATAAGCAACCCTTATGGATGACATTATGCCTTCTAATTTGATTTTCTTCTTGCCACAATGTTACGCTGTATTTATAAGAAGATACATCACCCTCATAAAAAGTTAAAGTTGCAGCAGCAAAAATCCTGCCCGAATCGTGCGTATTCAGGCCGGCTGCACTTTATCACCTCAGGCACAGCATGATCATGAGCAACAAACCATGCATCGCCCCTGGAATCACCCTGATGACGCTGGCAGCGGTTCTGCTGCAGGCTGGAACCTTGTTTGCCGCCGACCAGGATGGACAAACCATTTCCTGGTTTATGCTGATTGTCGGCATGCTTGGTGGACTCGCCTTTTTCCTGTACGGCATGGAAAAGATGAGCGAGGGCATGAAGAGATCAGCCGGCAACAAGATGCGCTCCATCCTGGCAACCCTGACCCGCAACCGCTTCATTGCCTTGGTGGTCGGTGCCTTTGTCACCATGGTCATCCAGTCATCGAGCGCCACCACGGTTATGCTGGTCAGTTTTGTTCAGGCGGAACTGATGACCTTTGTCCAGTCACTCGGTGTAATTCTGGGCGCCAATATCGGCACAACCATCACTGCCCAGATGGTGGCCTTCAAGCTTACCGACTATGCGCTGCTCATGATCGCTGCAGGCTTCGGCCTCCGGATGCTGGGAAAAAGTGACCGGATAAAGAGTATCGGGGACATTCTGCTCGGTTTCGGTATTTTGTTTTACGGCATGAAACTGATGAGCGACACCATGAAGCCGCTACGCACCTACCCGGAATTTATTCGGATAATGGAGGGGTTGGAAAACCCGCTCATGGGTATCCTGGCAGGCGCGGCCTTTACCGCCCTGGTGCAAAGTTCCAGCGCATCGACCGGTGTAGTTATCGTCCTGGCCCAACAGGGTTTGATCACTCTTGAGGCTGGTATCCCAGTAATTTTAGGCTCCAACATCGGCACCTGCGTTACCGCCGGTCTTGCCAGTATCGGTACAGCCAGGGGAGCAAAACGGGTAGCACTTGCCCACGTCCTGTTCAATGTCGGTGGCGTATTGCTCTTTCTCTTCTGGATCCCGCAACTTGCCGAACTGGTCCGCTCGATTGCCGCGGCTTTCGGTTCAGGAACTGCAAGACAGGTAGCCAATGCCCACGCCATTTTTAACATTACTGTGGGCCTTGTTTTCCTCCCCTTTATCGGCTTCTTTGCCATGCTGATTCTCCGCATCCTGCCGAATATACCCCGAGAAAAAGAGCTTGACCCGGTGACCTGGCATCTTGACGATTCAATTATTGCCACTCCGGCAATAGCATTGCAGCTCGCCAGTGCCGAAATTGCCAGGATGGCAAAAATTCTGGGCAGAATGCATCGGGCGGCCATGATACCGTTTATCTCCGACATACCGCAACGAGACGAGTTTTTCCCTGCGCAGTTGACATTGCTGCAGGGGATTGAAATGCGGGAGAAAAAAATCAACTTTTTGGAAGAACGTATCAGGCGCTACCTCCTTGACATCAGCCGCCAGGAACTGGCAGAGGGCCAGGGCAGTGAGGTCAACGGACTCATTTCCCTGCTTGATTCCATGGAGAAGATTGGTGATGTCATCACCAGGCAGATTGTTCCTCTTCTTAAAAAGAAAGACCGCATCGGCGTAGATCTTTCCAAAGAGGGAAAAACAGATCTTATCAGGTACCATGAAAAAGTAGGAAAACAGCTTGACCGGCTTAATCAGATGATGACCAAGATGGATGTCTCCGTTGCCAAGAAGGTAAAAAAGAAAAAAACTCGTTATGCCCATCTCGATTCCCGCCTGCGCAGACACCACCTGGAGCGCATGCTGGCAATGAAAGAGGCATCAGTGGAAACCCATTCGATTCATATGGAACTGATGGACGCCCTGAATCAGATCAACATCTACAGCGCTGATATCGCAAAGAAATTACTGAAAAGCGGTTTACTGGCAGGGGGGGAGAATGTGGATCACAACACGGATAATGTCA
>JAYEKB010000360.1:0-9140 GCA_034660835.1 Thermodesulfobacteriota bacterium | reverse complement strand
TTGCAATCTTTTACCGGTGCTCATAGCACACCTTTTCTACCGTCCACAAAAAGGCATCAAACCAGTTTTCAGCACCGCCTACAACAAAAAAACCCCTGCCGAATCCGGCAGGGGTTTTTCTTCTTAGCTGTAACGAAATTGAATTACCCGGTTTTTACCCAGATCGCCTGCAATCCCTTATCACCCTCTTCCATGGAGAAGACAACAGAGTCACCCTCGCTGAGATCATCCATGGATGTATTCTTTAACGAATTCTCATGGAAAAAAACCTCCTGTTCATCCGGGGTCACAATGAAACCGTAGTCCGGAAACAAACGTCGGATCGTTCCCGGAGCATTGCCGTCCAAAACCGCGCCCTGAGTCTTCGCACTTTTCTGATTTTTATGATCCTGTTTTTTTCGCACAATCACTTTCAGTTGCGCCCCGAGGACATCAAAGGCCTCAACAAGCAACGGACGTACATTTTCACCCCATCGTTTCACAACAACGATATCCTGGGGCACCGATGCGACCAGGTGGACTTCATACCCCCCCTCCTTGTAGCCGGGGGTAGCCTCAATGGTGACACGGAGATGGAGAACTAAGTTGGCATAATGACGAATAAGCTTTGCACGCTCTTCCTCAATCTTTTCCTGCCAACCCTTTCGCATGTCAAGATTTCTGGCCTCAACTTTTAGTTCCATACATATCCTCCACTGTTATACAGCGTCAGCGGCCCCATGCCGCTGCCTTGTGAAAGGTCATGACTTCCAAGGTCCCTGGATGCCGGTCATTCCGAAATAATGGGTGAATCAGGACAGAGATAGAGAATAGAGCGGGATGCCGACAGGAGAAAACTACAGGGATACGAATGGAATACAACCTTACCATAATCTAATTATAAACGTTGACCGTGGGGTAAATCAAGTCCTAACCCGAATATTTCATGAACACTTTGCTTTTCTTATGATAAAATATGAAAATCATTAAATAAAATCAGAAACAACAGCCGGATTTAAATTTACAAAGTGTTCACCGAAGGCAAGCCGATGTGGCCGCACCTGCTTTGTCGCTACAGGAGTAGGCATAGGCAACTATAGCCTGCTCCTGCGCTCAGCGCATCTGCAGCCACCTCGACTTGTGAAATATGCGGGCTAAACGAACGGGTGCCTTGAAAAATTAGATATTTCGTTCGATTTCAAGGAACAGCAAAAATACAAAGCGCAGCATATTGGTCATATGTGAGCATTATATTTTTGATGTGACGCGGAAATCAGGCAAAATAGCCATTTTTCAAGATAGCCGTACATTTTCTTGACGCATCCTGAACAATCCGTGTACATTTGTCCCATGCAACAATCAGAGAAAACAAAAAAAATCGGGGTTCTGCTGCTTAATTTGGGTGGACCGGAGAAACCGGAAGATGTGCGGCCTTTTCTGTACAACCTGTTTTCCGACCGGCAGATCATCCAGTTAGGGCCATCCTTTCTGCAAAAACCTATTGCCGCCCTGATTGCCCGCCGAAGAGCACCAAAATCCATTGCCAACTACCGGAAAATCGGCGGCGGTTCCCCAATCACCAGAATCACCGGCAACCAGGCCGAGGCACTGGCCCGGTCCCTGGCCGGAGATGGAGATTTCATGGTCCGGCCCTGCATGCGCTACTGGAGCCCTTTTGCCGGACCGGTTATCCGGGAAATGATCCAGGCAGGCGTCACGCAACTGATTTGCCTTCCTCTCTACCCCCATTATTCCAAGGCCACCAGCGGCTCATCTTTTTACGATATTGAGCTGCAAAACCGGAAAAACGGTTTTCAGCTGCCTGTACGGGAAATTCGTTCCTGGCCCACTGAAGAGAAATACATCAGCTGCCTTGCTTCCCGCATCAGTGAGGGAACCGCTATCTTTGATGAACCGGTCCAAATTGTCTACAGTGCCCACAGCCTGCCGAAAAAGTTCATCGACGAGGGTGACCCTTATGTAGACGAACTCAAGCAAACCATTGCAGCGGTAGAACAACAGACCGGGAAAAAGGGAAAACTCTGTTATCAGAGCCGCAGCGGCCCTGTCGAGTGGCTGGAGCCTTCCACTCCAGACATGCTCAAACAACTTGCGGGCCAGGGATGCACAAATATCCTCATGGTCCCCATCTCTTTTGTCTCCGACCATATTGAGACCCTGTATGAGATCGACATGCTTTACAAAGAGCAGGCCAAAGACGTCGGCATGCGGTTGAAATCCACCCGTGGACTCAACGATGATCCACAGTTTATCGCCGCCCTGCGCAACCTCGTTTTGTCAGCATTATGAATTCCGACAGACATGCACAGGCCGCCTTTCCGGTTCTGACCCCCGACACAGTCATCACTCTTGCCGAACAACAGCTGGACCTTCGTTGCCAGGCAATCTGCAGACAGCTCAACAGTTATATCAACCGGGTTTTTGAGCTGGAAACCGAAGAAGGCCAGGGACTGGTTATCAAATTTTACCGGCCGGGCCGATGGAGCCAACAAGCCATTGAAGAGGCCGACCGTTTTATCCTGGAACTGCAGGAGCACGAGATACCGGTTGTTGCTCCCCTGCTCATGAAAGATGGTTCCCTGGCAACCCATGAAAACACCCTGTTCTCCATCTTTCCCCGCATGGGCGGCCGATTCCTGGATGAATTCTCCGATGAACAATGGCTTGAGATTGGACGGTTACTTGGAAGGATGCACCGGGTAGGAGCAACTCAGCAAGCCGACAACAGGAATACCCTCCACCCGCAGCGCACCACTGCCGACCAGGTGGAGTTTCTTGGACGGGGAGACTTCATGCCGCCGCACCTGCAGAAACGCTTCCACGCGATCTGCAGTGATCTGATCGAACTGATTGCACCTATGTTTGCAGACATGGAGACAATCCGGCTGCACGGCGACTGTCATTTCGCCAATATGATCCACCGGCCCGATGAATCCTTTTTCCTGATCGACTTCGACGACATGATTAACGGCCCGCCGATACAGGACGTATGGATGCTGTTCCCCTCCTACCGGCGTGATTCATTGCCTGAAATCGAGCTGTTTCTGGAAGGATACGAGACTTTTCGCAGCTTTGACCGCAGGAGCCTGCAACTGATTGAACCCCTGCGTGCCATGCGCTATATCCATTATGCCGCCTGGTGCGCTCAACAGAGCCTTGATCCCGGATTTGCAGCCCAAAACCCTGAATGGGGCACGGAACTCTACTGGCAGGAAGAGATAAATGATCTCGCCAGCCAACTGGAACGTATCAGGCAGGAACCGACATCTGCTGGCAATAACCCGATGTATTTGTGATTGGTTTACGGTTTACGGTTTACGGTTTACGACAAAATAAAAACGAAAGGGACAGAAATCAACGGAATTCTATCAAAACATGAAATTTCGTCACCTTACACATTGCTCAGATTACCGTAAACCGGCAACCGTAAACCCTATTTTATTTAGTCTGAAAACGCCGCATCCTGATATTCATCAGCAGACCGATAGCTGCCAGAGTAGTCAACAGGGATGAACCACCGTAGCTGAACAGGGGCAGCGGAATCCCCACCACGGGCAAAAATCCCAGGATCATAAATAAGTTGATGACAGCCTGCCAGAAGATGAGCATAACCAGGCCGAAGGCAAGCAAAACGCCAAACTTGTCCCGGGCGGTAAGGGCAATGTTGATTCCCCAGAGCAGCATAAAGAAATAGCAGCCCAAAAAGAACAGGGAACCGGCAAAACCCCATTCCTCACACCAGACGGAAAAGGCAAAATCGGTATGCCGCTCGGGCAGAAAGTGGAGATGCCCCTGGGTCCCCTCCATAAAGCCTTTGCCAAATCCCTGGCCGCTGCCCACTGCAATTTTGGACTGCATGATCTGATAACCATGATTCATGGGATCACTTTCCGGATTGAGAAAGGTTTCAATGCGGAGGCGCTGGTAATCCTTGAGCGCAAATTTCCATCCAAGAAAGCCCATCACAAGACCTGCTCCTCCCAGAATAGCCATAGTTGACCAGCGCAATTTAACAAACAGGGTCATGGAAACAAACAGGATTCCCAGCATAAGTGCGGTGCCCAGATCGGGCTGAACCAGGATGAGAACAAATGGTATTCCGGTCAGGATACCCGGCTTAATCAAGTCAAGCAGCCCATATCCTTTTGCTCCGACATCACTGCGGGAATATACCCTTGCCAGCACCAGTACAAGGATGAGCTTTGCGGGTTCCGAGGGCTGGAGATGAAAAAACCCAAGATTAATCCAGCGCTGGGTGCCGGCAATGGTATTGACAAACAGATTTGTGTACAAAAGCAGGAGACAGATCGCCACATAACCGAGATAGCTTAGCTTTTCAAACTCCTTATAATCCACACTGATCATAATCAGGATCAGGATAAAGCCAAACAGGAACAGGTAAAGCTGTTTGAAAAAAACCGGAGAAGGGTTTGGCCCCCCGTTCCAGGTCGAACTGAACAGACTGGCCATGGACATGGCAGATATCAGTACCAGCATCAACAGCATTATCCAGTCAAAGTGGTGGATCAGTCGTCGGTCAAAGCGTAGCATATCTCAACTCAATTCATCGTGTCTGCGGCAGCACCAGCTTGCAGTGCAACAATATTTTCCAGCAATTTTCCCGGCAGGATAACAGTGGTTACCTCTTCCGGATCCTGCAACCGATCAGCAAAATATTTTTCCAACACTGCTTTGGCAATGGGAGCAGCAGCGGAGCCGCCATGCAACCCGTGCTCCACCAGTACCGTTACGGCTATTTCCGGATTTTCCGCAGGTGCAAAACAGGTAAACCAGGCGTGATCACGGTACTTATACGGGATATCCTCTTCTTTCAGATGCTTATACTGTGCAAGTCGCACTACCTGAGCCGTACCGGTCTTGCCGGCAACCGTAATATTTTCAAATCGTGCCCGACGGCCTGTACCACGACGTCCGTTCACCGCCTCTATTAAACCATTACGGACTAACTGCAGGTTACGTCCCTGACCGGTAAATCGCTCCAACACCGTAGGTTTGAACTGTTCAATGACCCGACCCTCCGGATCACGCACTGTTTCGATCAAACTTGGCTTATACAAGATGCCGCCATTGGCAACAGTGGCAGTCATGAGCGCCAACTGGACAGGCGTAACCAGATCAAATCCCTGGCCGATGGCGACAGACAGGGTCTCTCCCTCCTGCCAGGGTTTGCCGTACCGCTTCATCTTCCATTCTGCAGTGGGAATCAAACCACTTTTTTCATGCTCCATCTCCACACCGGTCTTCTTGCCCAGTCCCAGCCGCGTTGCATACCCGGCAAGTCTGTTCACTCCCAGACGCTGCCCCACCTGATAAAAATAGACATCACAGGATTCAGACAGGGCCCGCTTCAAATTTACTGCACCATGGCCGCCGCGTTTCCAGCAGCGATAGGTACGATTACCGAACCGGTAGTAGCCGGGGCAATATATAATGGTATCGGGATTCACAACCCTCTCGGCAAGCCCGGCAATAGCGGTTACAATTTTGTATGTCGAAGCAGGCGGATACTGACCCTGGACAACCTTGTTGACCAATGGATGATGCGGGTTATCAAGCATTTCCTGCCAGTTCTTATGGGAAATACCACCGATAAACTTATCAATCTCAAGAACAGGGGAACTGGCAAGCATGAGCAAGCGGCCGGAGTTGACCTCAATGGCGACCACAGCACCGGATTTCCCCTCCGCCATCATTATATCTTCGGCAGCTTTCTGCATGTCTACATCAAGGGTAAGTTGCAGGTCATTGCCCGGCAGAGGGTCTGTCCCTTTCAGATTTCGCTGTTCAAAACCAAGGGCATTCACCTCCATGTAAAGCCGTCCCTTCTCGCCACGCAGATCCTTTTGCCGCAACCTTTCCAAACCCATCTTGCCGATCATGTCACCGCCGCGGTACACACCGGGTTCAGCCTTACTGAGCTCTTTTTTGTTAATCTCGCCCAGATACCCTATGACATGGGAGGCCACGTTACCAAAATGATACACCCTGAGAGGAACCACCTCAATCTTGATACCCGGCAGTTCCATGCGGTTGTTTTCAATATAGGCAACCATGTCCCAGGCAATATCCTCGGCAAGCCGGACTGGAAAATGACCGGGTGTACCAGCCATCTTACGGATCCGGGCCAGCAACTCGGATACATCCACATCCAGAATCCGGGCCATTTTCTTGATCAGTTCATCATCAAGCCGGTTATCCTCCCGGACCCAGACCACGTTAAACGATGGGCGATTGGTAACTATTTCCCTCCCCTTGCGGTCCAGGATGTTGCCGCGCGGGGCAGCAACCTCAAGGTAACGAACCCGATTATTCTCAGACAGTTTCCTGTATTCATCTCCCTGCTGAATCTGCAGGTACCAGAGGCGGGAAATCAGGATAGCAAAAAAAACAATCAGAACCACAGAAGAATACGTAACCCGGCGACGAAAAAAATCCAGCTCACCGTCATCACGCTGGCTAATCTTTATTTTGCCGGCATCAAGACGGCGGTCAATATCCTCCACCGGCTTACTCCGCTTCCTGTTGCGCTTATTGATTTTTTTCATGACAAAAACCCCCTACCGAAACGTATTACCCGAACGGGAACGGCGCAATTTCATAGAAAAGAATCTGCCCCGGAGAAAACGGCTGAGAAACTCAAAAAAACGGAACAGGGGAAAAGAGAACAGGATAATCAAAGCGGCCCTGAGCAGCATAAGCGGCCATGACCAGTCCACCAGGGTATCAGGCTGCATAAAGTCCAGAAACCAGAAGACGATCCAGGAAACGACAAGATAGCTCACCGCTACAAGCGGCACCTGGTACAGAGATTCGCGGACAGGCAGCTTGATGGATATAAACTTGAGCAGGAAAAAACCGAGGAAACAGATTGCAGGATACATGCCGAGAATAGTTCCGGAAAACACATCCAGGATACAACTCAGCGGCAACAGGATGACCAGGCCCCGCAAAAGATCCAGCCGATATGCCAAATATGCGACCAGAATATAATAAAAATCCGGAGCTGCAGCCCATGTAGGGGTGAACATGAAGACCGTTGACTGCAAAACAATGAGCAGCAGGCCTGTGATAAGAAAGGCGACAATCAGCATGACTACTCGACGGCAGGTCTTTCCTGCTCGATGACGAGCAGCCCTTCCAGGGTTTCAAAATCTACTGCCGGAGTCACCTCAATGTCAAGGAACGTACCAAGCCGTTTTTTAATAACCCTGGATACTACACCCACCGGCAGACCGGTAGGAAACAAACCACCGTAACCAGCTGTAACCACATGATCCCCCTCGGAAATCTCCACAGTCTTGAGAACATACTCGAGTCGGTAGGTGTTATCACCGGTTCCCTTCAGGATGCCCCGCACCCGTGATTCCTGTAACAATACATCCAGAGCACTTGATGGTGCAATGGAGAGCAGCACCTTGGCATAGCTGGGTGATGTGGAATATATTTGACCGACGATACCATCTCCAGTCACAACGGGCATGCCTTTTACTACCCCGTCACTGCTTCCCCGGTCGATAATCACACTGCGAAACCAAAGCGAAGGATCCTTACCAATTACCTGTGCTGCCACAGTAGGCAGGCCGGAGGATTCCTTGAAATCAAGCAGTTTTCGCAGGCGGGCATTGGTTGCCATAGCTTCGCGATTCTTAAAAACAGCCGCTCGGCATTCCTGCAGCTCATGCCGGAGTTGTTCCTTGTCTTCACGCACTGAGAGCAGGTCGAGATACTCTTTTTTCAGGGAATGGAAAGGGGCGGTTGCCTTGGATACCACCTTTTGAACCGGGCCGGCCGTCTCAAGAAGTAACTTATGAATCGGCCCGACTTCCTGATTTCCAAAAACAAAAACCAGAAAAATCAACCCCACAGTCAGCAGCACTCCACCGAGAAGAACAAGTCGAAATGTTCTGAAACGGCTTGCCCGTTTCCTGGTACTTTTTTTTCTCATCAGACAGGAAGGAAAAACACCGAGGGTAATATGAGAACAAGGTAACTATTCAAGGTAGCCTGTAGTCAGTCAATGGCAATTTCCTTAAGAATATCAAAATTATCAAGGGCCTGACCGGAGCCTAATACAACCGAGGACAAAGGATCATCGGCAACAATAATCGGCAAGCCGGTTTCCGCCATCAGCAGATGGTCCAGATTCCTGAGCAGCGCACCGCCCCCGGTAAGAACAATACCCTGGTCGACGATATCGGCGGACAACTCCGGCGGTGTCACCTCCAGGGCCACCCGAACGGCATCAACAATCACATCCACCTGCTCGGCAATAGCGGACTGGATCTCCAGGGAGGTAATGGTCAAGGTTTTAGGTACACCGGATACCAGGTCGCGTCCCTTAATATCCATGGTGTCATATGGCTCTTCGGGCAGGACATTGCCGATGGTGGTCTTGATCAACTCGGCCGTACGTTCACCAATGGCCAGATTATGCTTACGCTTGATGTGCTGAAGAATTGACTCGTCCATCTTGTCACCAGCCACCCGCACCGACTTAGCATAGACGATACCGGCAAGGGAGATAACCGCGACTTCAGTGGTGCCGCCGCCAATATCAACGATCATATTGGCCGTGGGTTCGGTAATCGGCAGGTCCGCACCAATGGCAGCGGCCATGGGTTCCTCTATAAGGTATACCTCTCGGGCACCTGCAGATTCGGCTGTCTCGCGCACGGCCCGCTTTTCAACCTGGGTGATACCGGAGGGAACTGAAACGATGATACGGGGGTGGACCAGGGTCCGGCGGTTATGGACCTTGTTGATAAAATAACGAAGCATGGCCTCGGTGACTTCAAAGTCAGCAATAACACCATCCTTCATGGGCCGGATAGCAGCGATATTACCCGGCGTCTTGCCGAGCATTTCCTTTGCTTCCTTTCCCACGGCCAGCACCTTGCTACCGCGGAGATCATGTCGTACTGCCACAACAGAGGGTTCACGCAGGACAATCCCCTTACCCTTAACATATACGACCGTATTGGCTGTACCAAGATCAACGGCAAGGTCATTGGACATCCAGCCAAAAAGAAAATTAAAAGGAGAAAACATCCGATATCACCTGTAAAAAAGTCAGCTATTATAAAGTTCAGATCCAGGGAAAAGGTCAACGCGTGTGTTCG
>JAYEKB010000359.1:0-2056 GCA_034660835.1 Thermodesulfobacteriota bacterium | reverse complement strand
TGGTTTTTTTATCAAAGGTGTTCGGGAAGAAGGTCAACCTTACACTTCTTCGGAGTGCTTGACATTGCCAATGGTTTCCCTTTATTATGACTGTAGTTGCATGTTTGATTAGATTTTTTGATTTTTACATTAACAAATAAATCTGACCCTTCTTCGACCCCTTTTCGCTAATATTTCTCAATGATCTTGCATGAATACAAGAGGTGACACATTAAACCTAGAACTTAATTCTTTGATTTGCCTTATATTTAAATTCCTTTTCCCGGTCAATACCTCAGAGACGACACCTTGGCTACCAACTTCAGTAAGCTCTGTTTGCTTTACACCATGCTCTTTCATTAAAAAAGACAATGCTTCTATTGGAGTACCAAGGTTAGTCTGGCAATTGTCATCTTCGTATGACTCTATTAAGCTGCCAACAGTTTCCATTAGTGAAGATAATGGATGTTCTTCGTCTTCCTTTACCTCATCGATGAGATTATCAAGTAACGTAACAAGATTGTTATACTCAGCCTCAGTATGAGGCACAGAAAAAATATTTTTTATCGTAGGCCAAACATTGGCGATATTTTTAAGTTGTGCTTCCATTTTAGCCCTCCGTCCATTTGTTTTTATCGTATTCGCTATGCGTTAAAACATGCCGAATAAAAATACGTTGTGGGTTATAATGAATTGCAGCAATTAATCTCGCTTTATTCCCACCAATGTTGAAAACGGTTAGTCCTTCCACTTGATCAGCACTTGGGAAAATGGCTCTTAGCTCAATAAAATTGGTAACAGTTGAGTGCTTTAGAATTCGATACCAAGAATCAAGTGCGCTGGCACAATCGGGATATTTATATGAAAAATCAAGAATTCGTTTACGAGTAATTATATGCATATAATGCATTATATCTCTTTTTGAGATAAACGTCAACAGGTAGGGATGTTTTTATGTGGTTATGATTTACCCTTTAATATTTTTTGTGTTATTTGCTTGAATGAATTTCACGTATAACGGCCCGGCGTACTCAACACTGGGGATTCAGCCCGGTGGGGATGGGAGATTTTGTTTTCAAACATCCGGATGAGTTGCTGCAGCTGGTACAGACAGCGGCCAAGCTCAAATCATAACCTGGGTTATTTAAACCAAATCTGATACAATCCTGCAAGGAGACGAGACAAAACCGACACTCTACTTGTTCGTTAACATCTATTTTCTCGAATTTATGATTAAGTATTACCTTTCTCGAAGTGCCTGGTTACTCACACAATGTTCATGAGAAATGCGGCTAACTCCGTGCTCTAACTGCCATGTTATTCCTCGAACAACTGTTAAACGGTCTGCAGCTCGGTGTAATGCTCTTTCTCATGTCCGCCGGCCTGACCCTTGTCTTCGGCATTATGCAGGTCGTCAACCTGGCCCACGGCAGCTTTTACATGATCGGAGCCTATGTGGCGGCCACGGTGACCATGAAGAGCGGTTCCTTTATGCTTGGCCTGCTGGCGGCCCTGCCTGCAGCCGCCCTGGCAGGCATGGTGGTTGAGCTGCTCATCCTGCGCAGGCTGTATGACCGGGATCATCTGGACCAGGTGCTGGCCACCTTCGGGCTTATCTTTTTTTTCAATGAACTCACCCGCATTATCTGGGGGCGTCAGCCGCTGTTCATGGATGTGCCGCCCTGGCTGTCCGGTTCCGTGGAACTGCTGCCCGGAGTTAACTACCCGGTTTACCGGCTGGCCATTATCCTGGTTGGGATTCTGGTTGCCCTGTTTCTCTATCTGCTCTTTTCCAGCACCCGGCTGGGCATGCAGATCCGGGCCGGTGCCTCCAATCGTGAGATGGTGGCTGCACTGGGGGTAAATATCCGGATGCTCTACACCCTGATCTTCGGCCTCGGCACCCTGCTGGCCGGACTGGCCGGAGTCATGGCCGGACCTATCCTTGCTGTGGAAGCAGGCATGGGCGAATCCATCCTGATCCTCACCTTTGTGGTCATTGTCATCGGCGGCATCGGTTCGATACGTGGTGCCCTGATCGGTGGGCTGCTGGTGGGGATGGTTGATACCCTGGCCA
>JAYEKB010000358.1:0-9183 GCA_034660835.1 Thermodesulfobacteriota bacterium | reverse complement strand
TTTTGCCGCCAAAAAGTGATTTCATGAGGAAAGTAGATTCTAATGCACCGTACATAAGGGTATATAATCCGGCACCGACAAGACCACCAAGCAAGAAAAAAAGCGCATCTATTCTGCCACTGCCGGCAGCCACTACCCCGGTGCCCGGGCAAAAACCGGACATGGCCCAACCTATCCCAAGGAGGAATCCTCCGATTACTACTCCCCAGTACATGGATTTCACACTGACATGACCGCTGTCCAGGAGTCCTATTGTCATTCCAACAAATAGCAGAATTGACGAAACACCTATGCCGGTGAGGATGGCTTTCATCAGGTGTAGATCCCTTAAGCACAGCATGTTGATGATTTTGTCAGGATCGGCAGCACCGATTCGTTGCAGAACAAAGCCGAATAGTGTGCCCAGCAAAACGGCAAGTATTATATCATTCATTACCAGGCTCCCGACGTTGATAAATGAGTAAAGCGGTTGGTATAGCCACTATAAAAGTTGCCCCTGCAAAGAGATAGCCGCTGACCGAGGTCTGCATAATACCACTCATCATGTGACCACTGGTGCAGCCACCCGCCAAACGGGCACCCCAGAGAACTATAACTCCGCCGATAAAACTCAGACTGTAACGCAGTATTGAATTGTTACCAAAACGACGGGTATGAACAACAGGTATTTGAAGCACAACAGGATTGTTCTGTTTATTTTTGGTAAAAAGCCGGCCAAGCAAGCCGCCTAAAAACATGCTCAAAACAAAGACGAAACTATAATTTAAAGGTTTGGCAACAGACTTGGCGTACTTGCCACCTGATTTGTTCAGGTAGGCATTGGTGCTACTGTAACCGGATTTCGCCTTCTCGTCCTTTTGCACAAACGACGGATTGATTGCTGCAACCATGATTCCGTCGGCAATAACGAACTGGGTTGAAACCCCGATTGGTTTAATCAGAGCAACTGCAAGAAAAAAACTGAGGCCAAGCATCACTCCGCCCATTTTCCAATTCCAATACATTCTATGCTTCCTTATTTTTGGTAGTTATCAGTTATTATGAGTATCTTGGAAATCATTTTGAAACCTACCGTTATCTCTTGGTTTTTATTGTTTAAAATGATTTCGTGAAGGTGCTTGTCCAGACTTATCTCCCAGGACAGGGAAAAGAGGGCAGAACTATTTTTCGCTTTTCATACCTTTTTGAGAATAAAAATGCATCCCTCTTATATTGCATTGCATGATCTTGCAACAATGATGTTTTGTCAAACAGATAAACAAGTTCATCAGCTTATGGCAAACTGCAGGTATCATCCCTGCAGCAGACTTCAAGGTCAAAGGCGTTGAGGACGCGCAGGGTTCGCTCCCGCACCGCCTCATCAGCAGGCGGATTGCAACTGTACTTCCCAATCAACTTTCCGGCCTGCTCACGGTTCGGGATAGCCTCCATGCCGGTGGCCAGTACCTTGCCGGTGACGGTTTCAAGTAACTCGGCGTCACGGCCATTGGTGACCACGGCCAGCGGTATGCAGTACTCCTTGTCAAGCACTCGGGCAGCGGCCAGAGCAGGTTTTTCCCTGGTCACAAGCGATCCGGGACCGTAGCGCAGGACAAACAGCCGTTTGCCCGCAACCGACACGGTTAGATCAATGATGGAGCGAACAAAAATTTTGTTAAAGGTGGTCTCAATGGTGAGGCGGGGTTCCAGGTCCTGCCTGGCAAACCCCTTTTCCTCGACCATCATCTTCTCCAGGTTCTGCCGTACCCGCTCATCATCGGTATCCGTCAGTTCTTCACCGGTCAGGTAATCTTTTAAGGTACCGTAAACGAGGTGATGTCCTGGAATCGTACGTTCCATGTCCAAACGAAGGCCGGCAACCTCTTCGGCATTCGGCCTTCAGCCTATTGTCTTATAACTCCAGCCAGGACTCGGAGAAAACAGTCTGTCCGGACAGGGCCTTGTAGGTCTTATAATGCTCCAGGGCTGATCCCTCTAAGGTGGATGGATCAGGATCATTCCCGTCCATCATGCCATGGACCATGTCCACCAGATCCTGGCGCTCGCCTTTACAGATGGCCATGATCTCATCATCATAGGCATTGACAATGGCAGTTGTCAGGCCATGCTTCATAAGCATGATCAGGTAGGTGCGGTCCAGGTAATGGCGCAGGTTATCAGCTACACCGTTGGAAACATTGGAAAGGCCGATAGTCGATCCTGCACCCGGTGCAATGTCCTGCAGCATGCTCAAAAACTCAAGGCCCGCCAGGGTCTGGTCAGCGCCCAGGGTGATCGGTGAGGCAATGGGGTCAAACAGCATTTTTTCATTAGGGATACCGGCTTCCATCAGTGCCATTAACAGGTCAACAGCCAGGGCCGCTCTCTCGTTTGAGTCTCTCGGCATACCATCGGGTCCCCACAACAGGGCAACAACACTGCAGCCTGCTTCGGCTGCTATCGGCACCAGGGCTTCCATCCTCTCCGGCCTGGCCATGATGGAATTCAATACCGCATCAGTTTTATTCTTTACCACTTTGAAGCCGGCAGCCATTGCATCAACATTGGTGGTATCAAGAACCAGGGGCAGGTCACTGACCGCCTCGACAGTCTCAATCACCCATGGCATCAATTCTTCACCATCCTTTCTGGCCGGTCCGATATTAAGATCAAGATAGGTAGAACCTGCTGCGGTCTCTTCTTTGGCCATCTCCTGAACCGGCCCCGGGATACGAGCTTTCATTGCAGAACCGCTCCTGGTACCCATAATATTGATGCTTTCAGCGATTGCCTTTACCGTTATTGCCATTTGTGTTCTCCTTTGTTAAAATATTTACACAAAATACCGTAAATGTTCAGCACTGTACCCCAGGTGCCTTCAGGCAAGTTATTAGTTATCATCAGCTTTTTGGGTCTGACAGGCTATGCACAGCACACAAACCAAGAATGAACCCGACCGTATGATTTTCTTATAATCCGCCCTAAATACAACCAGTATTTTATTCAAATTTCATCATATTTGTCAATCATCAAATTCCAATACTCCCCCATAATGTACAGCCTGCGCCTTTTGCTGCTGATCATCCTGCTGTCGCAGCCACTGCTTATATGCGGCTGCATGGACCTGCGTCCGGAGCATGTAGACCCTGTACCTGCCAACCTTCCCAATCATTTCACCCTGTACAATACTGCTGACGATTCATTGCTGCCATGGTGGAACAGTTTTAACAACGCAGAACTTAATCAGCTGATAAAAAGCGGCCTGACAGATAATCTCAACCTGCAGGAGGCCTGGGCAAGACTCTCGCAGGTCCGGGCTTTGGCAGCAAGGTCAAAGGCGGATCAATATCCGGATTTATGGGTGGATGGCACTGGTGCTCACTTGCGAACCGACAGTTCAGAAACCCGGCAGCAGACCAATGACAACTTTGGACTTGGTTTGAATACCGGCTACGAAATTGACCTGTGGGGCCGGGTACAGGCAAAGGTCAGAGGTGCAGAGCTTGATCTTTATGCTACACGCGAGGATGTCAATGGGCTGATGCTGAGCTTGAGCTCTATGATTGGCGAGGCCTGGGTGGAATTGCTCTCCCAGCGGCAACAGCAACAACAGCTGACACAGGAACTGGAGCTGAATACGAAACTGCTGGAACTTATTGAAATGCGTTTTACCATGTCCCGGGCCAGTGCTCTGGACGTATACCAACAGGGACAAACGGTCACTGCCCTGAAAGGCGGCCTGATAATATCCCGGGCCCGCAGGCAACTGCAACTCAACCAGCTGGCTCTTCTCACCGGTCGCTCCGCTACCACTGACCTGCAGCTGATCCAGGTGGAGTTTCCAAAAATTTCAGACCTGCCTCCCACCGGTCTTCCCGCAGACCTGTTAGCCGGACGACCCGACATCCGGGCCGCGGGCCTGCGACTGCAGAGCGCGAACTGGCATGTCGCTGCTGCCCGGGCAGACCGACTGCCCAAAATCAGCCTTGGCGGTGCTGTCAACTACACTTCAACGGCCCTTGACATCCTGCTGGACAACTGGATACTGAAACTGGCAGCCTCGCTGACCGGTCCCATCTTTGACGGCGGTTACCGCCGGGCAGAAGTAGAACGCAGCCGGGCAGTGGTGGATGAACGACTGGCTGCATACCGTGGCACAGTACTCACTGCCATCCGTGAGGTGGAGGATGCACTGGCCCGGGAGCAACAGTATCGTGATTTTCTTACCAATATCGACCAGCAGCTGCAGTTGACCAGGATGGCCTATCGGGAGGCCACCCGGCGCTATCTCAACGGCCTCATCGACTTCCTGCCCGTGCTCAGGGAACAGATCAACCTGATCACCTTTCAACTTGACCGAATACAAACAGGTGCAGACCTGCTCAAGGCAAGAATAGGCCTCTATAAAGCCCTGGGCGGCAGTTGGATGAAAGAAATGGTGGAACCTGATAAGACATGACAGCCATCATTCGCGGCGAGGCGCCGCTCCTACACAAAACTCCGATGAATACCGGTAGGAGCGGCACCTCGCCGCGAATGGCGGCATAATGCAATAAACCTGCACAAATTCCGGTTTAACCGGAGTAGAATAACTCTATGAATAAAAAACTCAACAAAGAAGACCCACTGCCGCCGGATACTGCTGTACCAATACGTCCAAGAAAACAAAAAATCCTGGCAGTGATCATTATTGCGGCAGTACTGGCTTGCGGCTGGTTCGTCTCGCGCAGCCTGCTCAATTCGAAACCGGAAGTCAACCGCCGACAACCAGCTGCAATGAAAACCGTTGTCCAGGTGCAGCAGCTTAAAGCCACCGATCTTGCCCTTGAGATTGAGGCCATGGGAACGGTCATTGCCGCCCAGAAACTAGATCTCAAGCCCCGGGTATCAGGCAGGGTCGTTGAGGTGAACCCTAAACTCGTTCCCGGAAGTCTGTTGAACAAAGATGACCGCATCCTGAAAATCGATAAAAAGGACTATGAACTGGCCTTAGAGCGCAGCCGCAACAACCTGCAAAAGGCATCCATGGACCTGCGCCTTGAACAGGGCAACCAGGCAGTGGCCAAGCGCGAATTTGACCTGATCCGCGAGTATGCAAGCACGGGCCTTAACGACGCTCCGCTTGATCTTGCCCTGCGCAAACCGCAGCTGGCCAAGGCAACAGCAGCCGAAGCGACTGCCCGCACCCAAATGCAGCAGGCACAACTGGACTTGGACCGTACCGTTTTGCGGGTCCCTTTTAATGGAGTCGTACTGGAAAAAAATGTTGCTGTCGGAGCCCAGATTTCCCAGCAGACCACAGTGGCAAAGCTAGCCGGTACCAATGAATTCTGGATCCGTATCACCATACCCCGTCATGACCTGACAGATATCCTTCTGCCGTCTGCTGACAGCGTACCGATTCAGGTCACCGTGCTGCCCATGTCCGAGCGGGGCAACACGAACAAAAATCGGCAGGGAACCATTCTCCGACTGCTGCCTGATGTTGATCCTCAGGGCCTCATGGCTCGACTGCTTATCTCTGTCAGCAAGCCACAGCTGTATGATACAGAGAACCCGCTGCTGCTCGGTTCCATGGTCAAGGTTTTGCTGCCTGGTAAAACCATTAATGCATGCTTTGCCGTACCACGCACGACTGTCCGGCCCGATAACACGGTATTGCTGGCAGATCCGGACAACAGGCTTGAAATTCGTTCGGTAACCGTGGCACGCATGGACCGTGATCTGGCCTATATAACTGCAGGACTCGCTGATGGAGAACAACTGATTGTCTCCCCTGTGCCGGCTCCCATTTCCGGCATGAAACTCTCCCCGGCAACCGGCAACAAACCAGCTGCCGGACACTCCGCTCCATGAGCCCGGTTAACCCTTCCCGGAAAAACGGTGCCATGGGCTGGATGGCTGCCAATCCGGTTGCCGCCAATATCCTAATGCTCTTTTTTCTGCTGGGCGGCCTGTATTGGGGAACCCAGATAAAGCAGGAGGTGTTTCCCGAATTTGATATGGATGAGGTGATCATCCGGGTAGCCTACCCCGGAGCCAGCCCTGAAGAGGTGGCCGAAGGTATCATCCTGCCGGTGGAAGAGGCAATTTCATCCCAGGAAGGAATCAAAGAGACCACCAGTACCGCAGTTGAGGGCAGCGGCACGGTTCGGGTAGAGGCGATGTCGGCTACGGACCTGCAACAACTGGCTCTGGATATCAAAAATGAAGTAGACCGGATCACCTCTTTTCCAGTTGATGCGGAAGAACCGTCCGTGACAGTACCGGTCAGACGCAGGTCCGTCATTACCCTGATCCTGTACGGTGATCTCTCCCGTCATGTTCTGCGCGAAAATGCGGAAATGGTGCGCGACCAGCTGCTCCAGGATCCGGCCATCTCCCAGGTGGAACTGCTTGGCGCCCGTCCCCTTGAAATCTCCATTGATATCTCCCATGATCTCCTGCGCAGCTATGATCTGAGCCTGCAGGAGATTGCCACTCGTATCCGCCGGGCCTCACTCAACCTGCCCGGAGGCGTCATCAAGGCAGCCGGCGGGCAGGTGCAGCTGCGGATGAAGGAACGGCGGGATTTCGGTCGGGATTTCGGCAGACTGCCTGTGTTGACCACTACTGAGGGCACCCCTATCCTGCTGGAGGACATTGCCCTCATCACAGACGGTTTCCGGGATACAGATAAAGACCTGAGCTATAACCATAAACCGGCCATTGGCGTAGAGGTATTCCGGGTGGACGACCAGGGTCCCATTGAAATTGCCGATGCAGTACGCCGCCATATCAGTACACTGCAAACGATGCTGCCCGAAGGAATTGAAGTAGCAGCAGTGAATGACCGCTCCGAGGTGTATAAGCAGCGGCTGCGGCTGTTGCTCAAAAACGGTTACCTGGGTTTAATCCTTGTCTTTCTGCTGCTTGGCATCTTCCTGGAACCGCGCCTGGCCTTCTGGGTGACCATGGGAATCCCGATTTCTTTCCTGGGCTCCCTGCTCTTTCTGCCCATGCTTGATGTGTCCATCAACATGGTGTCGATGTTTGCCTTTATCGTCTCGCTGGGCATAGTGGTGGACGATACCATCATCATCGGAGAAAACGTGTACAGACTCCGACAGCAAGGTCTGTCAAATATGGCTGCCGCCATCACCGGTGCACGGGAAATGGCGGTGCCGGTAACCTTTGCCGTGCTCACCAACATCATCACCTTTATGCCCCTTTACTTTGTGCCCGGGGTTATGGGCAAAATATTTCGCAACATCCCCCTGGTCGTGCTCGTCGTTTTCCTTATCTCACTTGTTGAGGCACTCTTTGTCCTGCCCGCCCATCTGGGGCACCAGAAGCCTCTGCGTGGCAGAATCGCTACCATGATTGCCGGCTGGCAGGAAACAATCAGCCTTGCCATCCGCCGCCTTATTCAGCAGGTTTTCACACCCACGCTCATCTTCTGTTTGCGTTATCGGTACATTACCGTGGCATTGGGCTTGACCCTGCTGATGATCACCGGGGCCTGGATCAAGAGCGGCCGCATGGGCATGACCATGTTTCCCCGCATTGAATCAGACAAGGCATACGCCAGGTTCACCCTGCCCGCTGGGGTCTCTCTTGAAAAAACCAGTGAGGTGCGACGGCAATTACTGGCTGCAGCAGAGAAAATTATCAGGAAAAACGGTGGGGACCAGTTGGTTCACGGGATCCTGTCTGAAATCAATGAAAACCAGGGCTGGATAAAGATCTACCTTACGCCACCGGATATTCGACCGCTGTCCACGGCTGAATTTGTCAAGAAATGGCGCAGGATGTCCGGACAAATTGCCGGTCTTGAGTCAATCCGCTTTAAATCCAACTTCGGCGGTCCCGGCTCAGGTGCTGCCCTGACGATTGAGCTGGAGCATCGGGACGAAACAATGCTTAAGCAGGCAGGCAGCGATCTGGCATCTAGCCTGGATTCTTTTGCAACGGTCAGTGATATTGACGACGGTGTTGAACTGGGAAAACAGCAGCTTGACTTCCGGTTGCTGCCTGCAGGCTACCGGCTGGGATTGCGGCCGGAAAACGTGGCACGCCAGATCCGGTCCGCTTTTTACGGTTATGAGATCACCCGCCAGTTACGCGGCCGAAATGAAATCAAGATCATGGTCCGGTTGCCGGAACAGGAACGGAGATCACTGCACACCCTGGAAAGCCTGATGATCCGGCTGCCTTCCGGCGGTGAAGTTCCCCTGGCTGCCGTTGCCTCCCTCAGCAGGGGACGCGCCTATACCAAAATTGAACGCCGCAACGGCCGCAGGATTATCCGGGTCACTGCTGATGTCAACCCCCCAAGCCAGGCAGACCAGGTAGTTACAGTCTTGAAAACGGATGTCCTGCCCAAGCTGCAGGATCGTTTTCCCGGTCTGGCCTACAGTTTCGGCGGCAAGCAGAAAGATCGTATAGAATCCATGCAGGCGCTGGCAAAGGGGATGGGTACGGCGCTGCTGCTGGTCTATGTGCTGCTGGCCGTAGTCTTCAGGTCGTATGTACAGCCGGCGATCATCATGACGGCCATCCCCTTTGGTATTGTCGGCGCGGTCATGGGCCATCTCATTATGGGCTATTCCCTGAGCCTGGTCTCTTTTTTCGGTATTGTGGCCCTGTCCGGCGTGGTGGTCAATGACTCGCTGGTACTCATTGATCTTGCCAACCGCAAACGAAATATTGGCCAGAACGGTTATGCAGCGGTAGTCAACGCCGCTGTGTCCCGCTTCCGTCCAATCCTGCTCACTACCCTGACCACCTTTTTCGGCCTCCTGCCCATGATCTTTGAGACCTCCCGCCAGGCCCGGTTTCTTATTCCCATGGCTGTATCTCTTGGCTTCGGCATTCTTTTTGCCACCGTCATTACCCTGGTCCTGGTGCCGTCCCTGTACCTGATTCTGCAGGATATAGCCGGTCTTTTTCAGGCGGGACGGAAGAGCTGATAATGGTATAAAAACAAATGCTCCGGGTTTCGAAATGATAAAAAAACTGCAAAATTCGGGATTCCCTGTTCGGTATTCTACGGTTCATGTTAAGATAGAATTCATTATGGCTACTGCAAAGAATCATCAGCGTCTCTGCCTGTTCGCTACCATCCTCTTAACTCTCTGCTGCCTTTTCTCATGCGCACCGGCTGTGCAATCGCCTGCTCCTGCCGGCAAGCTCACCATCATCGGCACGGGCGACCTGCAGGGA
>JAYEKB010000357.1:0-2072 GCA_034660835.1 Thermodesulfobacteriota bacterium | reverse complement strand
CGCCCGAGCTATGATACATTTCGGTGCCGGTGATATCTGAAGGCAGGAGATCAGGGGTAAACTGGATGCGGGAGAGACCGGCCGCCAGGTTTTTTGCCATACTCTTTACCGCCCGGGTTTTGGCAAGTCCGGGAAGCCCTTCAAGGAGCAGATTGCCGTTGGCAAGCAGGCCAAGCAACAGGCTGTCGATCACCTGCTGCTGTCCTATAATAGTTTGGCCCATCCGAGCCTGGAGTTCCTGAATTGAATCAAGTGTTGTCACTGTTTTTTCCTGGTTAAAAAGTAACTGCTCACAGGCACCCCATCTTTGCACGATCGCGTCTGCCCGCATAGAGGGGCTATAGCGAACAAACGCGCTTGTACAAATCTGTGGCACCTGTGAACAGTTACAGTTCAGAGGTAATGAAAACACAGAGTTATTCACCCTGTGAGTAGTTACGTTAAAAAGATAAAAAGCCACACCCGGCAAAAGAACAACCAGGTGTGGCAAATTACGGGTCTTACTTTTCGACCCAATTCATTATCAGTGAGCGCCTGGATCAGTCATTTTGTCCATCACCTGCTCCAGGTTGAAACTGGCTGCCTTCTGGCGTGGTGGAAATTCCTTGAAAGTTCCCAGAAAATCTCCGACATAGTCCTGAGCCGGAAGTAGTAGATAAACTCTATCCAACATCCAGTCATAATAGGTGTTTGAAGTGAGCTGGGCACGTTCGTAAGGATCCCGCCGCAGGTTGAAAATCAACGGAACCCGCAGTGTCGTGAAGGGGTTTGACCACAGTAAAAAGGTTCCTGTAGCCCGTTGTTCCATGAAAACCGCCTTCCAGTCATTATAGCGCAGTGCTGTCAGATCACCATCGTCTGAGAAATAGAAGATTTCATGGCGGGGTCCCTGTTCTTCCTGACCTGTAAGGTAAGGCAGAAAGTTATAGCCGTCCAGATGGACCTTGTAGGTACGATCGATGGCAGAAACACCACCCGCTTTGAGTTTGGCCTTGATATCCGGTTCACCGGCTGCAGCTAAAAAAGTGGGCAGCCAGTCCATATGGTGCATGATAGTATTGGACCAGGATCCGGCTTCAATCTTGCCAGGCCAGCGAACCATGGCAGGCACGCGCCAGCCGCCTTCCCAGTTTGTATTCTTTTCACCACGGAATGGGGTCATGGCAGCGTCGGGCCAGGTGTTCATATGAGGACCGTTATCGGTGGAGTAGAAGACGATGGTGTTATCGGCAATACCCAGCTCGTCCAGTACCTTCAGGAATTTACCAATGTGCATATCATGTTCCACCATGCCGTCGGAATATTCATCCTGACCGGAAATGCCGCGCAGCTCTTCTTTAACATGGGTGCGAAAGTGCATACGTGTTCCGCTCCACCAGACAAAGAAGGGTTTACCCGCTTTGACCTGACGCTGAATAAAGTCAATGGCTGCATCCGAGGTCTCGTCGTCCACGGTCTCCATCCGCTTTTTGGTGAGGGGACCGGTGTCCTCGATCTTGCCATCAGCAAAGGAATGAATAACTCCACGGGGACCAAATTTCTTACGAAATTCAGGATCTTTCGGATAGTCTTCATTTTCAGGCTCTTCCTCGGCGTTCAGATGATAGAGGTTGCCGAAAAATTCCTCAAACCCATGATTGGTAGGCAACATTGCATCCTGGTCGCCCAGGTGATTCTTGCCGAACTGACCTGTGGCATAGCCTTGCGCCTTGAGGAGACCGGCAATGGTGGGGTCTTCCACCCGCATTCCCTCTGCAGCACCAGGCAGTCCAACCTTGGAAAGACCGGTACGAAAAACAGACTGTCCCATAATAAAGGAGGAGCGACCGGCGGTACAGGACTGCTCACCGTAATAGTCGGTAAAGGTCATGCCTTCGTCAGAAATACGGTCAATGTTTGGGGTCTGATACCCCATCATGCCGTGGGTATAGGCGCTGATATTGGATTGACCAATATCATCACCCCAGATAACCAGAATGTTGGGCTTATCTGCTGCAGCAACATTTCCAGCCCAGGAAAACAGGACAAGAGCAGTGGCTGCACATAAAACGTGTTGCAGTCTCATAAAAAAA
>JAYEKB010000356.1:0-9245 GCA_034660835.1 Thermodesulfobacteriota bacterium | reverse complement strand
TACGGATATTCCATTACACGACTCGTGCTAAAGGCGAGATCGCTATTTCGCCGAAACAGGCCTCAGACCGTCTCTATCTCGTCATCAGTGGTCGCGCCAAGGTCGCCGTTTACAACCCGGACAATGGAAGAGAGCATATAATGTTTCTGATAGGGCCAGGCGATGGCTTCGATCTCATCAGTCTGTTGGACGATGAGTGGCATGATGCCGTGGCCACAGCCCTGGATGATATGGAGGTTCTCTCCACCACTGTCCAGCAGGCAAGAGAGTGGATAAATCAGCATCCGGATTTTAATCGGGCATTTTTGCCCTATCTTGGGAAACAGATGCACGGGCTGGCAGATCAGGTTGCCGACCTGTCTTTATTCGATACTGAAGCGCGACTGGCACGGCTCATCCTCCGTCACCTGGCGCCCGATAAATTAGCCCAGGAAGTACACCTCATTAACGACTTGTCTCAGGAAACCCTGGCCTCCATGATCGGCTCGGTGCGGGTGGTGATCACTCGTCATCTGTCGAAATGGAAACAGAAAAAAATTATTTCCGGCAAACGTGGAAACTGGTCAATACTGGATCTCCAGGCGCTGCTGGAGAAGGCAGAACAGTAACTACGGAACGAACACAACATTTTTTCGGTCTCATCTCGTTAGCCCCCCACAACCCTGGTTACTTCAGCACGAGGCGAAGTAAATCGTGATGACAAATAATGTGCTGTAATCGTCAATTGTGCTATCCATAGCAAGCTTCTCTCCTTTTCTCCTCACTTTTTTTGTTCATTGTGACCTGGGTTACATCGCTCAACATTCGCCTGGAGTATTATTGTATTTAAAGGGTGATTCATTTCTCTTTCCGGGGTGTGAGAAACACGAACTTTAACAAAAGAGGTAAGTAACCATGTTACAGGAAATGAAACAGAAACTCGCTGAGAACATTAAAAAAGCCAAGGAGCGCGGTGAACTGACTGCACACCAGGTGTATGACATTACCCGTGATGATGTTGTACAGACAGCACAAGACTTTAAGGCAGTGGGAAAAGACTTGCGTGAGATTACGAAGGAGGCAATAACAACTACGGTACAGTCTCTGGAGGATGCCGAAGAGGCCAGTGAAGAAAAAATCTCTGCAGCAGTGCACGGTGCGGTGGATGGCATCAAGCAGGTTGAGTCGCAGATACTGGATACCACCCACCAGGAATTCAATCATGCTAAAAATCGTCTGCAGGAACAAGAAGCGAAGTTGGCTGAAGGACTGAATGAGGCCTTCGAAGGTACGAGAGAGGCCGCAGGACATTTCAGCGAAGAGGTAAAAACGAAAATTGAGACAGCCCTGACCGATACCAAACTCAAGAGTACAGAACTGCTTGGTCTTACAAGGGATACGGTCAAGGAGGCGGTCCGTAAGGCCATTGAGACAGGTTCCGATGTTGAGGAAACCGTCGTTAATGTAACCAGGAATGCTACCTCAAAGGCATTGGCAGAAGCCCGCTTCAGTACTGAGCGAGTCCGTAAAGTTTCTCAAACGGTACTTTCAGCAGCGGTCGAAGCGGCAGAACAGCTGGGTAGTCATGTCAGGTTAACCGCGAGTGCTGCTACCGAGGGGGTACGCCAGGGGTTAAGCGAAAGCGTAGAGTTTACCCGCGAAAGTATCGCTAAAGCGGGTAAGGATATAAAGGAATTTGCCGCCGAGGATCTGAAGCAGACTAAAGAAGACCTGGAAGCTGTCGATGACCTGTTCGTCGAAACCCTGCGCAAGGTAGCCGACAGCTCGGGCGAAGCAGCCAAAGACATTTTACACGAGTTGGCGGATGATGCGAAAAAGGCCGGGTCTATCCTGCGCGAGAAGACGGTTGCCGCCTCACATACAGTGGCGGACCGCATAAAAAAACTGGGTAGTGAAGCAACCCATAAAACTGGAGAAGTCAGCGGCAAGGCGGCTCACGCTTTGGGCCAAGAGACGAAGGAGTTAGGTGAGCGAATGCTGGACGTGGCCAAAGGTGCTGCTACCGGTATGTGGGAAGGTGCTAAAGCAGGCTTTCACAAAGATGAAAACAAGGAGGACCAATCATGAAAGCAGGCTGTGGAAAGCAAAGACAAGCAGGCGCGTGCCAAGCTCGCTAATTTGCTGGAACAGGCTGCTCAAATGCTCAAGGATGAAGAGCCAACCGAATAAAGTACTTAATAAAATAGTCGGCGTGGGATGGCCCACTGGCTCCAGGTTTAAAATCAATTCCGTTCTATCCTGGTTTGTTCGCTTTTTACTCAGCAACCCAGGATGGCGTTCTGCTCAAAGGGTCGGGCGTGGATATTTTATGGGACTTGCTGATTAGTCTCACTCTACTCGGCGGATTATCTTCGCTGTCGGATTGTGGTGATTTTGGAGGCAATTCAACTGATGGTATTGAGTTGATTTTTGCACAATTTTCTATTTATAGTTATTTGAAAAAAAGTAAATGGTTGAGTTTCCCAAAACACTCGATCATCAATCCATCTACCCAACAAGGAGGGTATCATGAAAGAGCTGTTGAAAAGCATTGCTTACACCGGTATCGGAGCTGCATTTCTCACTAAAGATAAAATTGAAGAGCTGAAAGATGATTTAGTGGAACAGGGAAAAATCAGTCAGGACGAAGGCAAACAGTTTGTTGACGAACTGGTCGAAAAAACTGACTCGATTAAGGATTCATTAGATCTCAAAATCAGTAAGATAGTCGAAGAAAAAATAAAACAGTTAGACATTGTTACTAATGACGATTTTGCAGATTTGCGTCGGCAGGTTGAAGAATTGCAGGTTGCCTTGAATAAAAACTCAGAAGCATAATAAGGTAATACACCGTAATTTCTCTTCAGTGCACGGATAAAGAAAAAATGAATCACTCAAAAAAACCTATTGTTGGCTTCGCGTTAGGAGGTGGTTCATCGCGTGGCTGGGCTCATATTGGAATTATTCATGCTTTATCTGAAATCGGGATAGAGGCTGATATCGTTTGTGGATGTTCAATTGGTTCAATTGTTGGAGCATCTTATCTTGCCGGAAACCTGGATATATTGGAGCAGTGGGTCTGCTCTTTGACGCAGATAGAAGTGGCAAAATTTTTCGAGCTGAATTTCTCCTTACAGGGCTTTGTGGATATAGAACGACTACAAACCTTTTTCACAAAGTATATTTGCCAGGAAAACACACAGTTTAAAGATTTATCTAAAATTTTTGCCACAGTATCAACCGATTTAGAGACCGGGAGAGAGATCTGGTTTACAGAGGGGTCTGTGCTCAACTCTGTCTGGGCATCAATTTCCCTGCCTGGACTTTTTCCACCGATTCAAAACCAAGGCAGGTGGTTGGTCGATGGCGGACTGGTAAACCCCGTTCCTGTATCGGTCTGCCGTGCCCTGGGTGCTGATATTGTTATTGCAGTGAATTTAACTGGGGATATTGTCGGCAAACACTTCATTACAAAGAATCAAACTAAAGAAGACAAAAGTGATAACGTCTTTTCAACCTTAAAAAAGAGTGTGAGGAGTTACTCTGATTCATTATTTAATAAAATAGAAGAAAAGGATTCCCCACCCAACTTACTTGATGCTATCTCCGGTTCAATCAATATCACGCAAGACAGAATAACACGGAGTAGAATGGCAGGTGACCCTCCGGATATACTCCTTTCACCCAAGCTGGCACATATAGGCTTGTTAGAATTTTACCGGGCAAAAGAAGCTATCCAAGAAGGAAAAAACTGCGTTAAAAGAATGCTTCCTTAAATTCAGTATATTATGCATTTGACCTGATCGAAACCATGAACTTCAACCAACCCGGGTTAGATATTCAGCAAGCATAGGTTTCCACTGGCGATCCTAAATCAGACTAAGCATATAGTCAGTTTATATTATTCCTGAATCTTATAGGGTGTCCACACAATATATGTAACCAAAAAACTACCAGCGCATCAAGCCATAGAAGATCAAAAACAACTCGTTCCCAAAGTCTGATAGGTGCCATAATCATAGAGTTGGTCTGGATCTGGATGCTGCTCTATGTTGAACCGGTACAAAATGTTTTTAATACGGCAATGGTACCCCTTTTGAAGCTGTGGATCCTGCTGCCTTTCCCCATTCTCCTTTTTGTCAGCCATGAGTTGTATAAGTGACGACGGAGAAAGCGAAACAAGTGACCTGCTTTGCCGGGATACTCTTCATTCACCAGACCAATATCCTGATCGATATCAGTCCACCGATAGCACTCCCCAGTAGCGGGAGTCCGACCCATAGCGCCATCTTGCGGCCACCTATAAAAGTGGCCATGCCGCCCTTGACAAGAGTGTTGACGGCAGCGGCAATCATAATTCCGGTTACCGCAATGCGCAAGGCCAGTTCATCCTGACTCATGCGTGCCAGCGAGAGCGTGATGGCATCAACATCGGTGATACCAGAGGCGGCTGCAAGTACCAGCACCCCGGCATCGCCAAATTGGCTCTGCAGGGCTTTACTGAGCAGCATCACCAAAGCAAGCAACAGACTAAAACCGAGAGCTGTTTTCAGCTCTAATGGGTTTTTCAATGGAGAATCCGTGTCGACTCTATCACCTGAGTATATTCGCCAATACACTAAGGCGGGCAGATAGATCAAAAACGCCATCACTGCCCCCGGTAGCAGTATTAACTTGAACAGCCCAGGATTAATCAAGCTTGCAACCAGGACCATACGTGGCAACATAGTTCCACAGGCAAGTAGAATTCCTGTGGCCAGCATCGGTACCAATACTTTGTTTTTTTGAGACAAACGGGAAAAATGGAGGGTAACGGCAGTTGACGCAACCAAACCACCAAATAATCCGGTTAATACCGTCCCTCGACGAGGCCCCATAATCTTACTGGCGAAATAGCCCGCAAAAGAAATCCCTGCAATCAATACCACCATCCACCAGATTGCATGGGGATTAAGAGCCTTCCATGGGCCATAACCCTGATTGGGAAGAATAGGTAGAAGGACAACAGAAATAAGCAGTAATTTTATCCCGGCGCGCAACTCTGTGGCCTCCAGAGTTTTTACCCAGTTGTGCAGCAGAGGTTTGTAACTCAGCAGCAATGTCGTGACTACGGCAGAAGCAGCGGCAACTGCTACTTCACCAATTACCGCCAGAGCACCGAAAATAAAGACAAGGAGACCGACAACCAGACTGGTAATTCCCACATCATCATTTCCACGACGCAGATCCATGACGTATACTGTTGTCAGCATGCCCGTCATTCCGACAAACGCAAAGCCCAGGACTGATGGCCCGATGTGTTTGGCAAGTAGAGCCATCCCGCCGCCCAGTAAGCTGATCAGGCCATAGGTGCGGAGACCGGCGATTCGCTCGCCCTCTTCTGCTTCACGTTCCTTCCAGCCGCGTTCAAGGCCGATTAACAGCCCAATGGCCAGCGCAACACCAAGGGTGTATAATATCTGTTGTTCTTCATTCATATTTTGATGGTATCCGTCGGGGTTATGCTGCTTTATATTGTTGTCCGCTGTTGATTCCAGTCATAGTGTGACTAGAATCCAGGGGCAAAAAAAGGTCTACAAGCGCTTTGTCGTGTAGTAGTATTGTGATGGCATTGAGCCCTTCAAACGCAGGATACCATGTTGTAGCATAAAAACATTGCCCAATCTCAAACTATGAATGTTCTCTTGTGAGCAAACTGATCCACATCAGGACGGGATAGATGACAACGGAAAAACAAGACAAGAAAAAAGTTCGGTCTGAACTATTACAATTAGATACAGAATCTTCTGGTGGCATTGACCTTGATTTTGTTGCAGGTGAAGCCGGAGACATCCCCCTGATCGATACCGTTTCCCGGCAACATACCACCCTTAAGCAGAGGCGAGGGGAGAAAATATTTTCGGATATGCTTTTTGTTTTAACGCATCGTCATTTTCACATCGAAGAAGCCAAAAAACTCTGGCCCAGGATTCTGGAGCACAAGGAAGAACTCAATACAACCTTATCCCGCAATCCAGGCATTGCTGTAGCTACTCTTGATTTTCTTACAAATATTATCTACGAACCTAACATTGCTTTAATTTATGAAGATAAAATGTCCCATGTAATAGAGATCGCCCTGAAGGATGGCATGACCGGTCTCTACGATCATTCCTCATTTCAAGCCAGACTCAGGGACGAGATAGCTCGTTTTCACAGGCATGGAACTATCGTTTCCCTCATCATGGCCGATGTGGACTTCTTTAAGAAATATAATGATACCTATGGCCACGAAATGGGCGATCATGTCCTGAAAAGTATTGCTGCCATAATGATACATGAAATACGCAATATTGATATCGGAGCACGCTACGGCGGAGAAGAATTTGCCATAATTGTAAGCCATTCCCATGCCGATAATGCATATCTGTTGGCTGAAAGGATTCGTAAGCATATCAAAAAAGAGTTTGTTGACACAGGTAACGTCACAGCAAGTTTTGGTATTGTTGACTGCACACAAACAGATGCTACCCCTTCCAGCCTGATTAAAGCAGCAGATGAAGCTCTTTATGATGCAAAATCACAGGGTAGGAACCGGACAGTGATATATACCCCCTAAGCTTGAGTAAAAGTCAAATGTCTGAAAATCATAAGAAAATAGTTCTTCCCAATGGACAGGATGCCAGTGTCCAGGATGAGGAGCATGTTACAGAACGGTCCATAGAGCGACAGGAGGAAGAAGAGGAGTATCAATCTGTTATCGTTAAACGGACTGATGAAATCCAGCGGCATCCCGATGATATGATTTCATTCGCCGTTACAGAGGGCTTGGAACAGCATAATAGACCCCCGCTTTCCCTTCTGATGTCATCAATCGCTGCTGGACTGGTGATCTGTTTTACCGCCATGGCTGTCGCAATTGTCACCAAAGAAAGCAGTTCTTCATCTTCGGATCTGGTTAGGCGTTTGGCACCAGCCCTTGTCTACCCGTTAGGATTCATTGCCTGCATTATCAGTGGTACTCAGCTGTTTACCGAGCATACTGCTTCTGCTGTTTATCCGGTGCTTGACAAAAAAGCTACATTCTCCAATCTTATTCGCCTGTGGATTCTTGTAATTTTCGGCAACCTGATCGGCGTAACATTGAGTGCAAGCCTTCTCGTTGCAGTTGATGATATTGTTCAGGCCCATGAAGGTTACATTAAGATAGCAGAGCATCTGGTTGATGTAGATTTTATACCTCTCTTTATCAGCGCCCTGCTTGCAGGCTGGCTTATGGCACTGGGGTCATGGCTCTTGCTGGCAACCCACAACGTTTCAGGAAAGGTGGTTTTGATTTATCTGGTAACTTTTTTAATCGGTTTAGGAGGCTTGCACCACTCTATCGCCGGTAGTGCGGAGATGTTAATAGCCCTTTTTATCAGCGACAGTTATACTTTTAATCAGGCGATTCGTTTTATCTTCATTGCCTTGGCAGGAAATCTTGTTGGTGGGAGTATTTTTGTCGCTGCCCTAAATTATATCCATATCCGTCGAACACAGGTAATAAGCCCCTGAGATGAAGAATGTCCATGCCATGCCGTTTGGAACCAAAATACTTGGCGATGGCAGTGTCTTGTTCCGTCTCTGGGCGCCTTCAGCCGGCGCAGTAGATCTTTGCCTGGAGGATTGCAGGGGACGGCAGGACTTGTATCCAATGGATATCCTGCCTGAAGGATGGTTTCAAATACAGGTTTCGTCAGCAGGATCCGGCTCCCTTTACCGTTTCCGTATCGATTTTGACCTATTGGTACCCGACCCTACCTCCCGTGGACAGCTTGACGATGTTCATGGTCCGAGTGTCGTCGTGGATCCGGCGGATTTTTCCTGGCAGGATGATGACTGGCAGGGAAGACCGTGGGAGGAGACAGTCATCTATGAAATACACACAGGTACCTTCTCCCCTGCCGGGACCTTTGCCGGAATTAGCAAGCGTTTACCCTACTTGGCCGAACTTGGCGTAACCGCCATTGAGTTGATGCCTGTTGCCGATTTTCCCGGAAACCGGAACTGGGGCTATGACGGAGTGCTGCTTTTTGCACCGGATACATCTTATGGCAACCCGGAAGACCTGAAACAACTTGTCCAGACTGCCCATAGCACGGGGATAATGGTCTTTCTGGATGTGGTGTATAATCATTTCGGGCCGGAAGGAAATTATCTCTCTGTGTATGGCAGGGAGGCCTTTTTTTCTCCAAGGCATCACACGCCTTGGGGTCAAGCGGTGAATTTTTCCGGCAAGGACAGCCGAACAATTCGTGATTTTTTCATCCACAATGGACTGTACTGGCTTGAGGAATATCGTTTTGACGGGTTGCGTCTGGATGCGGCGCACGCGATTTTTGATGAATCACACCCGCATATCCTGGAGGAGCTTGCCTCCTCAATCCGGGACGGACCTGGCAAAACAAGACATATTCATCTTGTGCTGGAAAATGACAACAACGAAACTTTTTACCTGAATCGAGCCTCCGACGGTTCTCCTGAATATTATGCAGCCCAGTGGAACGATGACCTGCACCATGCCTGCCACGTTCTCTTAACCGGCGAGAAGACAGGCTATTATATTGATTTCGCGGATGACCCGCTTCAGCAGATAGGTCGATGTTTGACGGAAGGTTTTGCATACCAGGGAGAGGTGTCGGCATATCACCACCATACCTCTCGAGGCGATAAAAGCAGCCATCTGCCGCCCCTGGCCTTTGTTTCTTTTCTGCAAAATCATGATCAGGTCGGCAACCGAATTTTCGGTGAACGGTTGACGAACCTGGTGTCAGAACCTCTCCTGCGTATCGCTGTCGCTTTAGTGCTTCTTGCACCGTCGCCGCCGCTACTGTTTATGGGAGAAGAATTCGGTGCCACTACTCCCTTTCTCTTTTTTTTTGATTTTGCTCCAGAACTCACAGATATTGTAAGCAAGGGACGGCGGCGGGAAGTTGCCAGGTTTTCGGGGTGTTCAGATCCAACTGTGCAAGCCGCTATGCCGGATCCTGCAGACATTGATACCTCTCAACGTTCATGCCTGGACTGGCTTGAGAAAGACAGCAAAAGCGGTTGTCGTTTTTACGATCTCTACAAAAAACTATTTACTCTCCGCCACAGCCACATAATTCCCCGTCTTGCAGGCATGGAGGGGGGAAAGGCCTGGTACCGCATTATCGGCTCTAAGGCATTGCAGGCCGGCTGGCTTCTGGACGAGGAATCATGGCTTCAGGTCGTCATAAATTTCGGCACGGAACCGATAGACA
>JAYEKB010000355.1:0-2091 GCA_034660835.1 Thermodesulfobacteriota bacterium | reverse complement strand
CGCATCGGCTTGCCTTCGGTGAACACTTTGCAAATTTAAAGTAGGGAATAATGCGCAATTTTATCATATGATTTACAGAGGTTACCTTAAAATGAGCAAAGTGTTCATGAAATATGCGGGTTAGAGTTTTATCAATACCCTTGGTTATTGTGTTCTCCACGCCCATGGTATTCGCCATGGAGATCTCTGCCGGGAGTTGCTCAACGCAGCAGCAGGTAACTCTTTGATAGTCTCGGCACTCTCAATACAATGGTTTTTCGATTTTCAGATCCACACTCCTTCAAGCTGCTGACCGCATTTGCTGCAGCGACCGTCAGTCAGGTTGTCCTGCCGGATACTGAAGCCAAAACGGCTGATCAGTTCAGTGCCACAACCCGGGCAGTAGGTGTTTTCCCCACCCTCACCGGGAATGTTGCCCTCATACACATAGTGCAGACCTTCAGCCAGACCGATTTCCCGCGCCTTGCGCAGGGTGGTAACCGGGGTGGGATCCCGGTCCATCATTTTATAGGTGGGATAAAAGGCTGTCACGTGCCAGGGGATGGTTGGTGAAACAGAGTGAATGAATTTGGCAATATCGCGTAACTCTTCGCTTGAGTCGTTCAGGCCCGGAATGAGAAGAGTGGTGACCTCAACCCATACGCCGAGTTCATGCATGAGCTGAACATTATCAAGAACAGGCTGCAGTTTGGCCTTGCAGACTTTCTTATAGAAATTGTCAGTAAATCCCTTGATATCAATGTTGATGCCGTCCAGTACCGGTGCCAGATGTCGGGTGACTTCCGGGGTCATATAGCCGTTGCTGACAAAAACGTTTTTCAGCTGTCGATCATGGGCAAGAATTGAACAATCGTAGGCAAATTCATAAAAAATTGTCGGCTCCACATAGGTGTAACAGACACTTGCACACCCGGTTCGTACGGCCTCCTCAATTACGGCCTCGGCCGTACGTTCGGTACCGGCTATCTCCCCGTTATGGGCATGTGGATATTGGGAGATATCGTAATTCTGACAGTGAAGGCAGCGGAAGTTGCAACCAACTGTGGAGATGGAATACGCCTTGCTGCCGGGTAGAAAGTTAAACAACGGTTTTTTCTCGATGGGGTCAATGTTTTCGGCAATCAGTCTGCCGTAAACCAGGCTGTATAACACGCCATTCCTGTTTTCCCGTACCCCGCAGATGCCGCGTTTTCCCTCTTTTATGTGGCAATGATGGTTGCACAGTTCACAAATTACTTCGTTTTCCTTTCCGGATCGATAAAACATAGCCTCTTTCATGTTTTCGCCCTCATCCTGTTTTTTTCGTTTATTGTCTTGAATCTAAGTGACTGTAAGATCTTTTAGTTAAATTTACAGGAGGATGTATCGTTACTCCAGGTTATTGTCCCTGTTTAGTTCACCGGTAAACGGTACAAAAGCGACAGGTAGAATGTTTTGACTGGTGAATCCGCCTTGTTCATCCTTTTGAACCAATAGAAGATCCTGAGGCATATTCGGGCGGCCCACAGGGATTACAAGCCTGCCGCCGGGCTTAAGCTGCTCTTTCAGGGCCGGAGGTATATGGCCGGCAGCAGCCGTGACGATGATTCCATCATAAGGGGCGTGTCTCAGCAATCCCCCGGAAGCATCACCCTGGTGAATTTCAACATTCAGGTAGCCGAGTTTTTTCAGGATCCGTGCGGCCTTTGCTGCCAGGGAAGGAACGATCTCAAGGGTATGAACTTGTTTGACCAGTTGCGAAAGGACCGCAGCCTGATACCCGGACCCGGCACCCACTTCCAGGATCACATGTTCCTTGTCCGGACAGAGCAGGTCAGTCATAAGGGCAACGATATAGGGTTGAGAAATTGTCTGTCCATTGCCGATGGGCTGGGGCTTGTTTTTATATGCCCATGGTTTCAGGTAGTCCGGAACAAATTCTTCTCGAGGAACTCCGGCGATGGCCGCCATAACCTCCGGCTTAAATGTCTGTATTCCAGTATAGCCCTGGGTATATCGACATTCCTCCTCAATACTTTTCAACATTTCGCTGACTTGTATTTCTCCCATTTTTTCTCCCTGAAATACCTCCTGTATAGATTATTATTTTCG
>JAYEKB010000354.1:0-2095 GCA_034660835.1 Thermodesulfobacteriota bacterium | reverse complement strand
TGTTTTTCAACAGCCTGATTTGTCTCTTAATAGTTATCTTTTCGCCGCCTCTCTGCAATGCCGGAATGAAAGTTCTGGTGGTCAGCCCGGACAGTACCGAATTTCAATTAGGACCCTACATACAAATCCTGGAAGATACGTCCAGGCAGCTTGATATCACAGACGTTTCGTCTCCTCGGTTTTCCGATAAGTTCCTCGCAAACCAATCAGCATCCATTAATCAGGGCGTCACTGATTCTCCATACTGGCTCCGCTTTTCCCTGGCAGGTGCCAAAAATAACCACGCCCACGAGCAAATCGGCGTTAACCCGGACAATACGGAGTGGTTTTTGTCTCTGGGGGGGCAACTGGATAATTTCGATGAGATAAAGGTTTTCTGGAAAGAAGCCGGTGGGGAATCAGACGGGCATCCCACCAAATGGCACATGAAAACCTTTGGTATGAATCAGGCTGTTGATAGCGGCAAGAGAGATCCTCTTTTCATCAGAATTACATTGCCCCGGGACGCCGATCATCCTGTTACGGTATATATGCGGATTCAGAAGAAAAGCGGGTTTTTCTTTAAGCCAATCCTGTATGCACCGGAGGCCTACAATCTTTTTTCAAACAAACTCAGCATATTTTACGGAGGGTACTATGGTTTGGTGCTTTCCATGCTGGCCTATAATCTTTTTCACTACTTTTTCCTGCGTGACAAAGTGAGACTGATTTTCATCATGTATGCAACCACTTTGTGCCTTTATTTTTTTGTTGCCAATGAGCTGTCTTTGCCTATTCTACCCACCTCATTTCTGGCAGCAACCAGAAAGGTTGCCCAGCTGCTGTCTCTGCTCACCCTTGTTCAGATTTCCTATTTCGCAGCTGCATTTCTGGATGCAAAACGAACGGTACCGCTGATGTATAGACTATTACAGGCGGTAGCCCTGTTTTCAGGAGCCTTGATCCTGTCAATGCCGTTTTGCTCTTATATTTCAATTGCTGAAATATTACTCAATTTCAGTGTAATAGCTGTTCTTGTCATTATGTCGGCAGGTTTGGCGGCCTGGTTCAGGGGCTTTCAACCCGCCAGGTTTTTTCTTCTGGCCTGGGTGTTTTTTCTTGGCGGAGGCTTGGTGTATGTGTTCCATCTTAAGGGTATTTTTCCCTATGCAATAGTTGGTAACAATGCCTTCCAGGCCGGCTCCGGCATTGAAATGCTTCTGTTATCCCTGGCTATAGCCGATCGTATGAAGTTTCTTTTTGATCAGCAAAACCAAGCCCTGACAAGACGGCAAAAACAGCTCAATACCCTGACTCATCAGCTCGTACAGACGGAAGAACGTGAACGGAGGCGCATTGCCGGAATCCTTCATGATTCGATCGGACAAACACTTATTGCCACCAAATGGGAAGTGCAGAATTTGCTGAGAAAGTGCAACTCCTCAGACGATTTGGACTCCCCGGCCTTGTCCTATTTAGACTCCTGCATAAAAGAAACCCGATCCTTAACCGCAGAACTCTATCCCCATGAGCTTTATAAGTTTGGCCTGGAAGCAGCGCTGCAATCGCTGGCTGAGGACTTCAGCAAACGTTTTCAATTGACAGTGAAGGTCAATTTCGAAAAAGAACCGGGAGCAATGAGTGAAGAATTGATGTTCATACTGTACCGCGCAGTGTCCGAGTTATTGAATAACGTAGTCAAACACGCACATGCCGACCATGCTGAAATTGTGTTGCCGGCTGAGGACGGCAACGTCTCCATTTCAGTGCAGGATGATGGGGTGGGCTTTGATTACCCGACTGAGCAAGACGCAGACATTACAGGTTTCGGGCTGTTCAGTATCGGGGAGAGGCTTCATCGCATAGGAGGTTCTTTCAAGGTGGAAAAACCTGCAACCGGGGGTGCCAAGGTTACCATCTCAGCCCCACTGAGTACCCCAGCTATTGTAAATCCATAGTAATCAGGTCTGCATAGGCACCATGGTTTTTCATCAACTCTTCATGGCTGCCCTGCTCTACAATCCTGCCCCTGTCCATGACTACGATTCGGTCTGCCCGGCGGACAGTGGAGAGACGATGAGCAATAACCACTGATGTTCGACCGCTGAAACTTGCA
>JAYEKB010000353.1:0-2096 GCA_034660835.1 Thermodesulfobacteriota bacterium | reverse complement strand
GATTGGGACGTTGAAAGACCATGCCTACTTCCTTTCGGAGTTGGGCAAGTTCCACCTCGGGGCCATAGACGTTTCTGTCCATTACCTTGACTTCCCCTTCAATCCGCACATAGCCCAACCGCTCGTTAATTCGGTTGATGCTGCGAAGCAAGGTCGATTTACCGCAGCCGGATGGCCCGATCAGACTGGTGATAATTCCATTTTTGACCTGGATATTGACTTTCTCAAGTGCCTGAAAGGTACCATACCATAAGTCGAGATCAATGGTCTCAATGGCATTTACGGCTTCTGTTCGGATAGTCTCTGTCATAGTTCACTCTTATAAAAAAACCGGTCGGGTACTGATAAGAACTTTGTGATGCCATCAACCAAAACGTCCTGCTATGTAGTCCTGTGTCCTCTGATCCTGTACCTTGCCGGTAAAAAGATCCTCTGTAGTACCCATCTCCACGACCTCGCCATCAAGAAAAAAAGCTGTTCGGTCTGCCAGTCGTCGAGCCTGCTGGACTAGATTAGTGACCAGGATGATGGTCATTTCCTTTTTCAATTCCTTGAGCACATCTTCTATGCGCATGGTTGTTACCGGATCCACCGCAATAGAAAATTCATCCAGCATGAGCATCTCCGGTTCCTGAGACAGAGCCCGGGCAATGGTGAGACGTTGCTGCTGTCCGCCGGAAAGCAGACTTCCCAGAGAATCAAGACGATCCTTCACCTCGTCCCACAGGGCAGCACGTTCCAGGCAGCGTTCAACAATTATATCCAGATCCGCCTTCTTCTTGACTCCTGCCAGTCGCGGTGCAAGAGCGACATTTTCGTAGACCGTCATAGGAAGGCCGACAGGCAGGGGAAACACCACGCCTATTCGACTGCGCAGTGAATAGACATTGCGCCATTTTCTGATGTCCTTACCACTAAATCGAATCCGGCCGTTCACCTGCATCGCAGGATTGAAAATATCCATCCGATTGACGGCCTTGAGAAACGAGGTTTTTCCACTATTGGCCGGACCGATAATACCGAAAATCTCGTTTTCATAAATTTGTAAATTTACACCGGCCAGGGCAGTCTTGCCGCTGTAGGCAATCGAGATATCATCTACTTCCAGCTTCAGTGGTCTTGTTTCATGGGGAAGCGACCCTATTGATTCTCCAGACGTTACCATTTTTTCTTGCCTCGCAGGTACACCCGGAAAGCAATGGAGATTGAATTCATTACCAGGACCATGGCAATGAGGACAAGGGCCACACCGTAGGGAAGGTTTTCAGGAACATTCGGTACCTGGGTTGCCACCACAAAAAGATGCAGCGACATGGCCATGGTCTGGTCAAAGACGGACTCAGGCAGCTGGGGCAGGAAAAAGGCGGCTCCGGTGAACATGATTGGTGCTGTTTCGCCCGCTGTTCTTGAAACCTCCAGGATAATACCGGTCAGGATACCGCTGATGGAGTTAGGAAGTACGACCCTGCGAATTGTCTGCCACTTAGTCGCCCCCATGTTCCAACATGCCTCGCGAAAGGCCTGGGGAACTGCCTGCAATGATTCCCTGGTTGAGACGATAACCACCGGCAGGGTCATGATGCCAAGGGTAAGGCTTGCCGCCAGGATACTGGTACCGAACTTGAAAAAGAGGACAAAGGCTCCGAGTCCGAACAGGGCATGGACGATGGACGGGACACCAGCCAGATTGATGATGGCCAGGTTGATCGCCCTGGTAAACCAGTTATCCGGGGCGTACTCGCTCAGGTAAATCGCGGCAGCAACTCCCAGGGGAACGGAAAAGAGCAGGGCTACAGCGACCAGCCAGACAGTACCGACCAGGGCGGGAAAGATGCCTCCGGCGGTCATGCCGTCAGTGGGGTTAGTGAAGAGAAAATCCAGGGAGAGTACTGATCCCCCCTTATAGATCAGGATGGCAAGGATGATTGCCACCGGCAGGATCAGCAGTCCGGTCATCAGCAGAAAGAGAATTTTAAACAGCTTCTCGATTCTTTGGTTTCTGATATTGATCTCAGTCGTTTCAAACATGGCAGCTTACTCCTTACGAATACCGCGAACCACCAGGTCGGCAGTAAGATTGATCAGAAAGGTGATCA